>VGCB01000096.1 GCA_016870235.1 Actinomycetota bacterium
GCGGTCGGCACGCCGTAGCTCTCGTAGAACGCCTGGCAGTAGCTCTCGCCCCCGAACTTCGAGACCGCGTACGGACTGAGCAGGCTGACCGGGTCGTCCTCCGAGATCGGCAGGTGGCGTGGGTTGCCGTAGATCGAGCACGACGACGTGTAGACGATGCGCTCGACCTCGGCCGCCCGGGCGGCGAGGAGCACGGTGAGGCTGCCGCCGATGTTGACCTCGAAGTCCTCGCGTGGGTTCCGGGTCGAGACGATGATGTTGCGGGCCGCAGCGTGGACGACGACGTCGGCGCCAGCAACGACCCTGGCGACGACCTCCTCGTCGCAGACGGTGCCGACGACGAGCTCTGCCCCCTCGGGGACGTTGTCCTGCCGGCCGGTGAAGAGATCGTCGAGGACGACCACGTCGGCGCCGTGCTCGAGGAGACGGCCCACGATGTTCGAGCCGACGAAGCCTGCGCCGCCGGTGACGACGACGCGCCTGCCCCATAGCCGTCGAACGGGCTTCTTCCCTCGATCGCCGTCACGGCGCCAGGATACGGACACGGCACGACACCGCCGTCCGCCATAGTTCCCGCTCGTGGACGCCGAGCGCGGGCCCTTCTATCGCAGCGCCGTCGAGCGGCTGCTCGGCGACGGCGTGCTGACGCCGTCGTCGTCGGTGCTCGTCACGTGTGGCGGGTATCTCGACCGCGATGTCCTGCAGGCGGCGGGGCTCGTGGACGTGACGATCACGAACCTCGACGACCGGCTCGGCGAGGACGCCTTCGCGCCCTACGCATGGGCGCACGCAGACGCGGAGGAGCTTCCCTACGCAGACGGCTCCTTCGACTGGGGCCTCGTCAGCGCGGGGCTGCATCACTGCCGGTCGCCGCATCGGGCCGTGCTCGAGCTCTACCGTGTCGCCCGGCGCGGCGTTCTGTGCGTCGAGAGCCGCGACAGCGCGGCGATGCGTCTCGCCTCCCGGGCGGGCCTCGTCGACGACTTCGAGGTGAGCGCCGTTGCGGCGCACGGGCTCGTGGCGGGAGGCGTCGCGAACACCGCGGTGCCGAACTACGTGTACCGGTGGACCGAGCGGGAGTTCGAGAAGACGATCTCCTCGAACGCGCCCCACGCACGGCACCGGTTCGTGTACCTGCGCGAGCTCGGGATCCCGTGGTCGATCGTCGAGGCGGCGGGCGGAGTGCGCGCACGCGTCCTGCGCGCGCTCGCGCCGATCGCGGAGGGTGTCGTCAAGGTCGTGCCCTCGCAGGCGAACCTGTTCGCCTTCGCGGTCGTGAAGCTCGACGGGCTGCAGCCGTGGCTGCGTCCGGGGCCGGCCGGCCCACAGCCCGACGAGGACTGGATCCGTCGTCGCTACCCGGTCAACGACGCGGCCCGGGTGAGCGACGCGTAGACCTCCTCGTGGGACGCAGCCGACCGGTCCCACGTGAAGAGGCGGGCGCGGGCGAGGCCGCGGCCAGCGAGGTCCTCCGGCGCTGCCAGCGCCTCCGCGACGGCCGCCGCGATCGCCTCCGGCCGTTCGGGGTCGAAGAGGACGGCCGCGTCGCCGCAGACCTCGGGCAGCGAGCCCGAGCGGGCGCAGGCGACGGGTGTCCCGCACGCCATCGCCTCCAGGGGCGGCGCGCCGAAGCCCTCGTAGCGGCTCGGGACGACGCAGCAGGCCGCTCGCCGGTAGAGCGCCACCAATTCGTCGAGCGGGACGGCGCCGCGGGCCTCGACGCCGTCGAGCCCGGCGAATCGCTCCGTCCCGGCGCCCGTGAGCACGAGCCGCAGCTCCGGTCGCTCGCGACGGAGGAGGGCGAACGCCTCGAGCAGCGTCCCGTGGTTCTTGTGCGGCCACGGCCGGGCGGGATAGAGCAGGAGCTCCTCCTTCTGCTCCTCCCCACCCGGGCTGAAGCGGTCGTGGTCGACGCCGTGCGGGATCACGTGCAGACGCCCCGGCGCGATGTCGAGCAGCGCGGTGGCACGGTCGGCGACGAATGCGCTCGGGACGACGACGGCGTCGGCGCGGCGGCCGGCGCGGTCGTAGGCGAGCCGCCGGAAGAGCCGCTCGCCGCGCGGGAAGAGCCGAGGCAGGTCGTGGTGCTGGAGATCGTGGAGCGTGACGACCGCCGGCGTCCTCGCGACGGAGGGGACGGGGACGGTGAGCGGATAGTGGACGACGTCGAGCCCCGAGAACGGGCGGCGGATGGGCCCGGGCGCGACCGCCGCCCGACCCATGGCGAGCAGCCGTCCGGGTGTCGAGGTCGAGGCCCGGTACGCGTCGACGACGATCGACGCGAGCCCCTCGCCCGCGTCGGGAGCGAGGGTGGGGACGAAGGCGACGGTCTCGGCGGTCGAGCGGGCTGCGAGCGCGCGGGCGAGGCCGCGGGCGTACGTCTCGCTCCCGCCGCTGATCCCGGGCACCAGCGTCAGCAGGCTGAGCCCGACGCGCACCCGGGCCATGCTACGCCGCGGTGGCGGCTGCGACGCCGCGGCGCCTCCGCGATCGCGCAGAGACGCACCGCCTGTCGATCGCGCGCTCCCGCCCGGGATTGGTCCTCTTGTCCGAACGGGACCTATCCCCTGGGCCACCGGCCTCCTCCCCTTCAATGTCCATCCTAACGGCGGAAGTGTTGCGTGTCTGTCGCAAATCGCACCGAAAGTGTTCCGGAGCGCCGATCGTGCGCGCGATCGATGCCTGCCTTGCGCGTCAAGGATCGGCGCGTGCCCGTCGCCGGGCGTCGGCCGGCGGGCGCCATGAGCGCGCCGGGGGCTCGTCTATCATACTTCGGTGGTCGAAAACGGCGCGGCTGCAGGCGATTCGGCCGACGCACCGGTCGACGTCGCCGCTCTCTTCGCTGCGCTGCGCGAGGAGGTGCGCCGCTCGGGAGCGGATCCGGGGACGCCGGGAGCCGCCGGTGACCGCCGAGCCCTCCGCGACGAGGCGGAGCGCCTCTGGCCCGTCTCCGCCGACAGGAACCTCCGGCTCCGGCCCGGCCTCCGCGGCGGCGTCGGCACACCGGTCAAGGCCGTCCTCCGGAAGCTGATGCGCTGGTACGTCGAACCGCTCGCCTACGACCAGCGGTCGTTCAACGCGGTCGCGCTGCGTCTCGTCGACGACCTGCAGGAGCAGGTCGACCGGCTCGAGCGCGAGCTCGCCGAGCTGCGGGCGTCGAGGTAGCCCGCCGCCCGTGCGCATCGCCGTCTGCCGGCCGCAGGTCCCGTTCGCCCACGGCGGCGCCGAGATCATGACCGACGCCCTCGTCGCCGAGCTCCGCGCCCGCGGCCACGAGGCCGACCTCGTCACCGTGCCGTTCAAGTGGTACCCGGGCAGCACTGTCCTCTCACAGGCCTTCCTGTGGCGGCTGCTCGACCTCTCGGAGGTCGACGGCCGGCGGGTCGAGATGGTGATCGCGACGAAGTTCCCGAGCTACGCCGTCCGGCACGAGGAGAAGCGCGTCTGGCTGATCCACCAGTTCCGGCAGGCGTACGAGCTCGACGGGACGGAGCTCGGGCAGTTCGGCCCCGACCCGGTCGACCGCGCCACGCGTCGGAAGGTGCAGGATCTCGACCGCCTCGCGCTCGGGGAGGCGACGCGCCTCTTCGCGACCTCGGCGAACGTCGCCGGCCGTCTGGAGCGCTCGACCGGCCTCGTCGCCGAGGTGCTGCCGCACCCGCCGCAGGCGCTCCCGTACCGGTGTGACGGGTACGAGGGCTTCGTCCTCTCCGCGAGCCGGCTCGACCGCGCGAAGCGGATCGACCTCCTGCTCGAGGGCGTCGCGCTGCAGCCCGGGCTCGAGGCGGTGATCGTCGGCGACGGCCCCGACCGCGACCGGCTCCAGGGGATCGCGCGCGACCGAGGCCTGAACGGCCGCGTCCGGTTCGAGGGCCGCGTCGACGAGGAGCGCCTCGCCGATCTCTACGGCCGGTGCTCCGCGGTCTTCTACGCCCCGATCGACGAGGACTTCGGGATGGGCCCGTACGAGGCGTTCCTCTCCGGCAAGCCGGTGATCACCGCCGTCGACTCCGGCGGCCCGCTCGACGTCGTCCACGACAGGCGCACCGGGCTCGTCGTCGCCGCGGAGCCTGCTGCGGTCGGCGCAGCGGCCGCGCACCTGCGCGACAACCCGGACGAGGCGGCCCGCCTGGGCGAGGCCGGCCGGGCGATCGCGGTCGAGGTCACCTGGGATCGCTGCATCGACCGGCTCCTGTTGTGAGGAGGAGCCGGTGAAGCTCGCCTGGTACTCGCCGACGCCGCCGGAGCGGTCGGGGATCGCCGACTACGCCGCGCTCGTCCTGCCGTCGCTGCGACGTCTCGTCGACGTGGACGTCCCGCGTCGCGGCTCGCGCCGGCCACCGCGCAACGTGGATCTCAACGTCTACCATATCGGCAACAATCCCGACTCGCACGCTTGGATCGTCGAGGCGCTCCGGCGCCGGCCGGGGCTCGTCGTCCTCCACGACTTCGTGCTCCACCATCTGGTCGCAGGGATGACCATCGGCAGGGGCGACGGGCACGGCTACCTCGACGCGATGGAGCGCGAGGGAGGCGTCGTCGGACGGCTCCTCGCGCACGGCGTGCTCGACAAGCGGATTCCGCCTCTCTGGGAGAGTCGGCCGGAGGACTTCCACCTCGCGGGCGAGGTGCTCGGCCTGGCGACCGGGCTCGTCGTCCACTCCCGCTACGTCCGCGATCGAGCGCGCGGCGCAGGGTACGAGGGCCCGATCTGGGGCGTGCCTCACCCTGCGTGGCCGGTGCCGGCCCACGCCCCAGCCCCGGTCGGCGGCGAACCGCTGATCGGCACGTTCGGGAACGTCAACGCGAGCAAGCGGGCGCCGCAGCTGCTCGAGGCGTTCGCCCGGCTACGTCGCGAGCAGCCCGGCGCGACGCTGTTGCTCGTCGGGGCGACGTCGCCGGGGTTCGACCTCGACCGCCGGCTGCAGCGGCTCGGGCTCGACGCCGCCGGCGTCGTGCGCGAGGGCTACGTCGACGAGTCCCGCCTGTGGGCGCTGATGGCCGCGTGCGACGTCCACGTCAACCTCCGCTCGCCGACGATGGGCGAGACCTCGGGCACCGCGATCCGGGCGCTCTCGCTCGGGAAGCCGCTCGTCGTCAGCGACGCCGGCTGGTTCTCCGAGCTCCCCGACACGGTGGCGCTGAAGGTGCCGGTCGACGGGGAGGAGACGGCGACGCTCACCGCCGCCCTCGAGCTTCTTGCCGGCAGGCCCGACGTGCGGGCGGCGATGGGCGACGCCGCGAACGATCTTGCCCGGCGCGAGCACGGGGTCGACCGGGTCGCGGAGCTGTACGCCTCGGCCTTCGAGCAGGCAGCCGGGGGTCGCGCGGTCGAGGACGCCGTGCTCGCCGACATCGCGCGCGCGGCCGCCGACGTGGGGATCGGCCCGGACGCGCCGGAGGCGCGGGAGATCGCACGGCAGCTCTCCTTCCTCGGCCCGGGCGTCGGAGGGCACGGTCGTGGCTGACGCGGTCGGTCGTCTCCGCTTCCTCGCCGGGCGCGTGCCGGCCACCGGCTGGCTCGCCGCGATCGTCGCCCTCTCGCTCCTCGTGCGACTGTGGCTCGCCCGCGGCATGCTCGCGCCCTTCGTGATGCCGGACGAGCTCATCTACGCCGAGCTCTCGCGCAGCTTCGCCGACACCGGCTCGTTCGCGATCCGCGACGTCGCCGCGAGCGGATATCCGATCCTCTACCCGGTCGCGGTCAGCCCGGCGTTCTTCCTCTTCGACGGTCTCACCGACGCCTACGCGGCCGTCAAGGCGATCAACGCGCTGCTGATGTCGCTGGCCGCGATCCCCGCCTACTTCCTCGCGAGAAGGGTCGCTCCGGCGCCGCTCGCGCTCCTCGCGTCCGTGCTCACTGTTGCCGTCCCCGGGATGGCCTACACGGGACTCGTGATGACCGAGAACCTGTTCTACCCGGTGTCCCTCACGGTTGCGCTCCTCACCGTCCGCATGCTGGAGCGGCCCTCCGTCATGCGCTCGGTCGTGCTGCTCGCGGGGCTCGTCGTCGCGATCGAGACGCGGACGCAGGCGCTCGTCCTCGCCATCGCCGTGGCGACCGCGCCGCTCGTCGCCGTGCTGCTCCGCCGGGAGGGGATCCGGCAGCTGTTCGACTTCCGCCGCTTCTTCGCGATCCTCGCCGGGGTCGTGCTCGGGCTCGTCGCCCTGCAGGCGGCGCGCGGCGGGTCTCTGCAGGACATCCTCGGCGCGTATAGCGTCGTCGGCGACGAGACCTACGACACGGGGCTCGCGCTCCGCATGTGGGGCTGGCACGTCGAGCTCCTCGTTCTCGCGACCGGCGTCGTGCCGGTGATCGCCTTCCTGATCCTGCTCGCCCGGGCCTGGACGTTGCCCAGAGCGCTGCAGGATCAGCTCGCGGTCACGATCGTCTTCGCCGCCTGGGGGACGCTCTCCGTCGCGGTCTTCGCATCGCGGTTCGCGGTGCCGCAGCGGATCCTCGAGCGGAGCATGTTCTTCCTCATCCCGCTCTTCGTCGTCGCGCTCGTCGCGTGGGTCGCGCGCGGGGCGCCACGTCCGCGTGCCGTGGCGGTGCCGGCGGCCGCGATCGCGGTCACGCTCGCCGGCGTCTTCCCGTTCCGCCGGTTCATCGACACGCCGGTCAAGGGAGACACGTTCTCGCTCGTCGCCGTCTGGAACCAGTTCGACAGCCTCGTCGGCGGGTCGATCGAGTGGTCGATCATCCTCCTCGCGTGCCTCGGCGCGCTCGCGCTGCTGCTCGTGCCGCGGCGACTGGGATGGGGGGTGCCGATCCTCCTTCTCGTCGCCTATGGGCTCGTCTCCCATACCGTCTGGGCGGGGCCGTACGGCGTCAAGCAGTCCGGTGCCGGCGCGCTCTTCCAGGGCATCCGGGCCGTCCCGCGCGACTGGGTCGACCGCGCGGTGCCGGCCGGTTCCGACGTGACGTTCGTCTTCGCCGGCCTCGAACGGTTCCGTGTCAACCAGGCGGAGTTCTTCAACCGTCGTGTCGGGGAGGTCGTCTACGTCGACGTGGAGCCCGAGCTCGGGGGCACGGTGCTCGGCTCGCGTCACGTCGCGATCGACGACCGCACCGGCGTCGTGCGGCGCGACGACGGCACCGTCGTCGACACGGAGTTCGCGCTCGTCGACGGCCCGCTCGAGCCGGACGGCCGGCTCGTCGGGCGGGACGAGCTGACCGGTGTCTCCCTCTGGCGGATCGGGGGCGTGCTCCACATCGCGAAGACGGCGGTCGAGGGCCTCTACGAGGACCTCTGGTCGGCGCCGGAGCTCATCTGGAGGCACGAGCGCTGCCGTGGCGGCACGCTCACCGTGACCCTGTCCGGCGACGCGCGCCTCTTCCCGGCAGGACAGGTCGTCGCCGCCGCCGGACGCTCGGTGCGCGTGCCCCCGCCGCCTGCGGGGCCCGTCACCTTCCGCGTCCCGGCGACACCGGTTCACGGCGTCTGCACGATCCGGTTCCGGGTCGCGCCGACCGCGCGGCCGTCCGTCGTCGTCGGCGGCAACGACACGCGTGAGCTCGGCACGCACTTCACCGCCTTCTCGTACGAGCCGGCAACCGCTCCGAAGCCAGAATCGTGAGGGTCGTCGTCGACGTCTCCCCGCTCTCCCATCCGCCGACCGGCATCGGCAACTACATCCGAGGCTCCCTCGAGGGGCTCGTGCGGGCCGCCGCCGGCCGCCACGAGATCGTCCCCTTCGCGCCGACGAGCCTGCGAGGCCCGGCCCGGATCCGACGACGCCTCGCCGGGCTCGGGCTGCGGCCGCGGCTCTGGCCGCTTCCCGCCTCCCACGCGATGCGCACAGCCTGGAGCGTCGCCGGCTTTCCCCCCGCCGAGGCGCTTCTCGGCCGCTTCGATGCCCTCCTCTTCACCGACTGGATGACCCCGCCGCAGCGGCGCGGCGTCCGGGCGACGACCGTTCACGACCTCGTCCCGCGGCATCATCCGGAGTGGTGCACCCCACGGACGATCGCCATGCACCGTCGCAAGGACGAGGCCGCACGCCGGTGCGACGTCGTGTTCGCGAACTCCGCGTACACCGCCGCGGACGCTGCCGAGACGCTCGGGATCAGGCGTGACCGGCTCGTCGTCGCCCACCCGGGTGTCGAGCCGGCCTTCACCGCCGACGGGGAACGGCACGACCGAGGCGCGCCGTACGTCCTCGGCGTCGGAACGCTCGAGCCGCGGAAGAACCTGCAGCG
>VGCB01000097.1 GCA_016870235.1 Actinomycetota bacterium
CACCGCCGGGGAGCAGGTCAGACGCCATCCGCGCGTCCCCTTTCCGCGAGGAGATCGAGCAGGAATGGCACAACATGCTCGCCCACCAACTCCCGCACCTGCCGCCCTTCGCCAGCTTCTGGACCGAACTTGATGGAGTCTTCACCTGGCTACAAGGCAAGGAGCGGGCGGCATCACTCCGACGCGCCGAACTCGGTGATCTCGACCCGACATGGACAGCACCCAAGGCAATGGTGTCCTGGCGCCGCGGCATCCCGCTCGAACTCCTCCGCTTCGCCGGCGCCAACAGGCTCAAAGTCGAAATCAACTACCGCGCCGAACAAGGCCGCCGCGGCCCACGCACCGTCGAACCGTACTCACTCCGCCAGAGCCGGGACGGCAACACGCTGCTCATCGTCGTCAACGACCGCGGCCAGGTCCGAAGCTACCGCGTTGACCGGGTAGCCGGAATCCGCATCACCGACCAGCCATTCCGACCCCGGTACCTCGTTGAGTTCTGATGCGAAGCCGGGGCTCGTCGCAGCCAGGGAATGGCCGCCTCTCCGCTGCAACTCCCGGACGTACCCCGAACAGACATCATGAAGGCGCGCGCAGCAAACCTCGCCCGCGGCAACAATCGTTTGCAATCGAGACACATTCTGTGTCCCGAACCGTGTCCCGAACTCCGCGAATCCACCCGCGTCCACGAACATCCACGATCACGCAACGAAGCGAGCAAGCCTTAGAAGATGCCGATTTGCAGGTCTTTTAATCCCAAGGTCGCTGGTTCGAATCCAGCACGGCCCATGAGATCCCTGGAAATCGGTGGGTGCTGGGTGCTGTTGTCCATGCCGCCACCGTCGGTGTCTTGTGATCGAGGAATAGGAACGATCGGGGCCGCCTCACTGTCGTTTCGAGCCGCGGGAACCGAGCGAGGACACACTCGTCCGGTGTCGACGAACTGAGACCGATAAACGAGAGCTCTCGCTGCGCGGTCGACGGCTCGGAGGGCAACGCTTCGGCGAGCGCGGCGCTCACCACGACTGACGCTCGCGCCGGCTCGCTTCCGCACTCGTATCCCCTCCCGCGGTTGCAGCGCCCTGCTCGCGGCCACTGACAACAGCGATTGTTGCGCAGAGACGAACCAGAGAATACACTTCGGGTCATGCCGACCTTCGTCATCTCCGGTCACTCTTTCTCGCTCGAGCGACGCACGATCGAGCGTGCGCTCGCGAAGGAGCTCCCTGATCCGCTCACGGAGCACTACGTCGTCGTCCACGGCCGCCGCTTCCCTCCCAAGCAGGTGCTGGCGAAGGTCACCGGCCTTGACAGAGCCGATTTCACGACCCACCAAGCGCGGCGCATCCTCAAACGGCTCGGGTTCGTCGCCGAGCGCGTCGGCTCGACCACATCAGCGCCCGATCGGGGCGCCCCGGACGGGGGACCGTTCGGCGGCCGTCAGGCCGCGGCGCTCGCTCCGTACGCCGGCCAGTGGGTGGCGCTCGGCAAGCCGACCGAGGTGCTCGTCGCCGCTGACAGTCCCGAGGATGTCCTCGCCTGGCTCAGCCGACACGAGCGCCGGGCCAGCGGCGGCATGTTCCGGGTTCCGCTCTCCGCAGACGAGGCGCAGGGCGCGGCACCCACGTGAAGTTCAGCTTCCTCGAGCTCCCAGGGCAGCCGCTCCCGCTCGCGCGACCGGTCGTCCCTGTCCAGGTCGAAGACCTCCAGGACGCACCGCAGCTCTGCCTCGTCGACACGGGATCGACCCACAACCGCTTCGGCGCCTGGCTCGCGCGCGCGGTCGGCATCGACCTCTCCGAGATCGAGCCGGTACAGATCGCGCTCGGCGGCGGCCTCACGAGCGCCTTCCACACGCGCGCCGACCTCACGATCGCCGGCACCCGCTACGACGCCCCTGTCACCTTCTGCGACCCCTGGCCGTACGCGTTCCACCTCCTCGGCCAGGAGGGATTCCTCCGCTACTTCCGCCTCGAAGTCTGCGCCGCCGAGTTCTGGCTCGACCTCACACCCGAGTAGACGGGCCCGCCGCTCTTCGCGAGGCATCCATCACGACGAGCGGAGTCTCGGAAGCCGCCTCTGTTGTCAACCGAGACGAATCGGAGTCTCCGGACATCCATTAGCTCCGTTCGCCGATCTCCGCGCCCACGAGGATCTCGTCGAGGCGTGCGAGCTCTTCGGTGGTGAAGCTGAGGCAGCGGAGCGTGCCGACCGCGTCCTCGACCTGAGACGCGCGGCTCGCACCGATCAGGGCCGAGGTGACCTGCGGGTGCCGAAGTACCCACGCGAGCGCCATCTGGGCGAGCGTCTGCCCACGCGCGGTGGCGTGGGCGCCAAGGCGCTCCACGACGCGCAGCATCGTCGCGGTGACCTGATCCGCTCTCAGGAACCCGTACGGCTTGCCGGCCCGTGAATCGGGCGGGATGCCGCCGAGGTACCGATCCGTGAGGAGTCCCTGGGCGAGCGGCGAGAAGGGGATGCACCCGATCCCCTCTTCCTCGAGCGCGCGGAGCAGGCCGCCCTCGATCCACCGATTGAGCATGCTGTATTTCGGCTGGTGGATCACGCACGGCGTGCCGAGCCGCTGGAGGATCGCCGCAGCGGCGCGCGTCTCGTCGGCGGGGTAGTTCGAGATGCCGGCGTACAGCGCCTTGCCGCTGCGCACCGCGTGATCGAGCGCGCCCATCGTCTCCTCGAGCGGCGTGGCAGGGTCGGGCCGGTGGTGGTAGAAGATGTCCACGTAGTCCAGCCCCATCCGCCGCAGGCTCTGATCCAGGCTCGCCACGAGATACTTGCGCGAGCCCCAGTCGCCGTACGGCCCGGCCCACATCACGTATCCCGCCTTGGTCGAGATCACGAGCTCGTCGCGGTAGGGTCGCAGGTCCCCGGCGAGCAACCGGCCGAACGCCTCTTCGGCGCTGCCTGGCGGCGGACCGTAGTTGTTCGCGAGATCGAAGTGCGTGATGCCGAGGTCGAAGGCGCGCCTCACGATGGCGCGGCCGTCCTCGAATCGATCGACGCCGCCGAAGTTGTGCCACCGCCGATTTCTGGGACACCTCGACGGAGCTGGAGTCGTCGATGGAGTTCACACTCTGGTGGTAGGGCCCGGGTGGTAGTCCCGGCGGCGGTGCGGGACGAGCTCGTCGCCCACGCTGCGGCCGAGAGCCCCAACGAGTGCTGCGGCCTCGTCGCCTTCCGCGACGGAGTCGCCGAGCGCTACCTGCCGGCGGTCAACGAGGAGCCCAGCCCCTACTACTTCAAGCTGCGGCCGGGCAGCCCGCTCGACTTCTTCCTGGAGGACGAGGGCTACGAGCTCGCGATCTTCCACTCGCACCTCTCGTCGCCGCCCCGCCCCTCGCGCACCGACGTCGAGAACATCGGGCAGTGGGAGGGCAAGCCGTACCTGATCTACTCGCTGCGCCTCGACGAGCTGAGGGCGTGGCGGATCGCGGGCGGGCGGATCGAGGAGCTGCCGCTCGCCGACCCGGCGTCGCGCTGACGGAGGCTGGCGCCGCGGCCGGCCTCCGGTCGTGCCCCGTTGCGCGAGCGATGGTCTAGGAGACGGTGAAGCTGCCCTTCATGATCGACGCGTGCGGGTCGCACACGTACTTGTAGGTGCCCTTCTTGAGCACCACCTGCCAGGTGGAGGCGCCCTTGGCCGCGACGCCGGAGTCCCTGTCGAGGCCGGGGCCGGTGAGGTGGAAGTTGTGGATGCCGGTCGTGTCGCTGACCTTGATCCTGTAGAGGCCGGCCTTGAGGCTCGTGAACTTGCGGCCCTTGGCGTCGGTCAGGGTGATCTTGAAGCTCGAGTCGGGGCCGACCGAGGCCAGCAGGGTGGGCGAGGCGGCGGCGGCCCCCTCCCCTCCGACGCCATAGGCTCCGCCTGAGTCGAGTCGGACGCGTCTGCAGGGACGCCAACGGAGATCGGCTCGGCTTCCCGTGTTCTGACACCACGGTGGCGACGGCGCCCGAAGGACGCATCTGGCAGAGTTGACGCTCCCATGCTCGCACTCGCGGGCGGCGGGCTCGAGGTCGAGTACACGCAGGTCCCGAACTGGCGCGAGCTCGTCGAGGCGCACTTCGCCGTGGAGTCGTACTTCGCGGCCTGATGTAGACTCCGGCTTGTGAACAGCGTCAATCGCGCAGGGATTGCCCTCGTCCTCGGCGTGGTTGCTGCCGGTGTCTCGGGCGCGGCCGTCGCATCGCGGGCCGCAGCCCCGACCATCGCAATCGTGTCCCCGACGCACGCCCTGCCCGGCCAGCGGATCACCCTCTACGGCACGAACCTCGCCTCGACCGGGACGGTGCTCTTCACCGTTCCCGACGGCGGGCGCCGCGCCACCACCGACTTCACCGCCTACGAGACGCGGATCCGCGTGCGCGTCCCGTTCTGGGCGGTCACCGGCAAGCTCCAGGTCTCGAGCCCGGACGGAATCGCCGAGAGCGCCGAGCCCTTCGTCGTCGACGCGAGCAAGCGGCCGCCGGTGGTCACCGGCGTCGAGCCCGACCACGGCATCAGGCTCTCCATCGTCGAGATCCGCGGCACCCGCTTCTACGGTGCCACGCGCGTCGTCTTCGGGAGCCCGGGGTTCCCTGCCGACGAGTTCGAGGTGCTCTCGGCGACGCGGATCCGCGTCCGCGTCCCGCGCAGCGCCTTCAGCGGCCCGGTGACCGTGACGACGCCCGCCGGCTCGGACTCGAGCCCGCAGCCGTTCACCGTGGACGCGGGGCCGGTGCCCGGGCCGCAGCTCTCCAACCCGCTCTCGATCGAGAGCGTGTGGCCCGAAGAGGCCCGCGCCTGGACGCGCGTGACCGTGCGCGGCCCTGCGCTGCGGACGCTCTGGCGCGCCGGCCCGAGCCCGAGGGAGATCAAGTTCGGCGACGTCCCGGTCAACGTGAGCTCGTACCCGTGCTTCGAGCCCGACGGCAGCGAGGTCGCCTGCGTGGCCGAGGGCAACGACGCCGACTCCCTCAGCGTGTACGTGCCCGCCTGCGTCGTCTCCGGGAAGGTCAGGGTGACGATCGGCACGCGCAGCGCCTCCTCGCCGCAGGTGTTCACGCTCGCGCGCAGCACACCCCCCGGCGTGCAGCCCGAGGTCGCCGGCTTCTGGCCGGAGAGCGTGCGCATGTTCGACAGCGTGCTCGTCTACGGCACGGGCCTGAACGTCGGGTTGACTGCGGTCGATGAGACGCGTGCGCTCTTCTACCTCGTCGGCGAGCCGGGGCCGGCGGCGGGGCAGCGGCTCCATCTGCACCCCCGTCACCGCGGGGACCCGCATGTCGGGCGCGCGGTGCGCCCCCTGATCGGCGAGCAGGCGGTGGCGGTCGACATCCGCGGCGTCCCGGCAGGCAGCTACCGGCTCCAGGTCCTCCGCGAGCGGCCGCCGGCCGGAGCGGGAACGGGCTGCACGACGAGCGCCGCCGTGCTGACGATCAGGCCGTAGAAACCCTGACCTCGGGGCAAGCGCCGGTCGCCGGCGCGCCGACCGACCTCACTCGGGCCGCGGCTACCGGACACCCGACGAGGCACGCCGGACATGGGAAGGTGGACAACCACTCCTGAAAACCGCGGCCTGGCCTGTCAACACCGGCAGGGTGAAGCGCCCTGGATTGGTTGGAGGCTTGGTTATTTGGTTGCCAGGTTCACGGTGGTGTCGTGAACGGGTGGTGGGTCCTTTCTACTCGATCCCGACCGAAGCTGCGCAGTCCCACGGAAACGCTGTGCCGGGGATGCTGGGACATGGACGCCGGGCTCGTCGGCGCTCTCCGGGCGTTCTGTGGCTTCGAACTCGGCGGGCGGGACGTCGCCGAGGGCCTCATGGAGGCGTTCGTGGTTGTAGAAGCTGATCCAGGCCAGGGTCTCGTGCTCGACCCGTTCGTGGCTGGTCAGCCCGATCCAGTCGACGAGCTCTGTCTTGAACGTCGCGACCCACGCTTCGGCCATCGCGTTGTCGTAGGCGTCACCACGACTTCCGACCGAGGGGCGATCTGCAGCGCATCGAGCCGGTCGGTGTAGACCAGGCTCGTGTACCGCGACCCCCCGGGGACGAAGAAGAAGTCGCCGTCGTTGAAGAGGCACGCACCGTACGACCCCTGCTTGACGACGACGGCGCGAGGCCCGAGATCGCAGATCTCGCGGGCAGCGCGGGCGAGGTTCGGCTCCCGGGTGAGCATCCGCAGCTCGGCGTCGTTCAAGACCACGATCTCGACCGCGCGGATCGCCTCGACGAGCGAGTCCCGGGCCGACTCGATCCAGTAGTTCATCGAGTCGAGCCCGGCGATCGACGCGGCGACGCACTGCTCCCGGACGCGCCGCTGCAGATCGGGCTGGATGTTCGCGAGGAAGACGACGTCCGCCGACCGCGCCCCCGCCGTGAGAACGGGGTCGAAGCCGGCGAAGACGTTCAGCTGGGTGTCGAGCGTGTGTGCGACCTGCATGTCGTCCTCGTACCGTCCGGCCCAGAAGAACGACTTCTGCCCCGCGACCTGCTCCACGTCGTCGGTGTTGATCCCGCGCGAGACGAAGACGTCGAGCTCCTCCGCGCCGAAGTCCTGGCCGACGACCCCGACGACCCGCACGTCGGTGAAGAACCTCGCCGCGAGCGAGAAGTGGGTGGCGGCGCCGCCGAGGATCCGGTCGCGCTTCCCGAACGGCGTCTCGAGCGCGTCGAAGGCGACCGAGCCGACGACGGTGACGGTCATCCCGCCACCGGCACGAGCGACGCCGCCGCCTGCCGGAGCGCGCCCGCCTTGTCGGTGCGCTCCCACGTGAAGTCGTGCTCGGCCCGGCCGAAGTGCCCGTAGGCCGCCGTCTTCGAGTAGATCGGGCGCCGGAGGTCGAGGTCGCGGAGGATCGCGCCGGGCCGGAGGTCGAAGTGCTCGAGGATCAGCTCGCGGATCCGGGCGACCGCGATCGTCTCGGTGCCGAAGCACTCGACCTGGATCGAGAACGGCCGGGCCATCCCGATCGCGTAGGCGACCTGCAGCTCGCAGCGATCGGCGAGCCCGGCGGCGACGACGTTCTTCGCCACGTAGCGGGCCGCGTAGGCCGCCGAGCGGTCGACCTTGGTCGGGTCCTTGCCCGAGAACGCGCCGCCGCCGTGGCGGGCAGCGCCGCCGTACGTGTCGACGATGATCTTGCGGCCAGTCAGGCCCGTGTCGCCCATCGGGCCGCCGACGACGAAGCGGCCGGTCGGGTTCACGTGCACGAAGTCCTTGTGCTCGAGCCTCGCCTCGTCGTACATGTGCCGCGGCAGGATCGGATGGAGGACGCGCTCGATCAGGTCCGGCTTGATCAGCGACTCCGAGTCGATCCCGTCCGCGTGCTGCGTCGAGATCAGCACCCGCTCGATCTCGACCGGCCGCTGCCGCCCGTGCTCGTCGACCTCGTAGCGCACCGTCACCTGCGACTTCCCGTCCGGACGCAGGTAGTGCAGCTCGTCGGACTTGCGGACCTCGGCCATCCGCTTGCAGATCTTGTGCGCGAGCACGATCGGCAGCGGCATTAGCTCCTCGGTCTCCCGGCACGCGTAGCCGAACATCATCCCCTGGTCGCCGGCGCCGAGCTTCTCGAGCGGGTCGTCCTGGCCGGGCTGGTGCTCGGTCTCGTAGGACGAGTCGACGCCCTGCGCGATGTCGCCCGACTGCTCGTCGACCGCCACCATCACGTTGCACGTCGCCGCGTCGAAGCCGTACTCCGACCGCGTGTAGCCGATCCGCGCCACCGTCTCGCGGGCGATCCGCGGGATGTCGACCGACGCCTTCGTCGTGATCTCGCCGCCGACGAGCACGAGGCCCGTCGTCAGGAAGGTCTCGCAGGCGACGCGGGCGTGCGGGTCGCGGTCGAGGATCGCGTCCAGCACGGCGTCGGAGATCTGGTCCGCCATCTTGTCCGGATGCCCCTCCGTGACCGACTCCGACGTGAAGTGGAACTCGCCCGATCGCGAAAGCTCTGGCACAGTCACCGTCCTCTAAGGCGTTGTTGGTGCGAGGACTGTAGACCGATGGTCGGGAGAGCGACAAGGCAACCGCACGAGATTCGGTGGACAGGGGCTGAGAGGCCCGCCGTCCGAACGTTTGCCTCGCGAGTCCGTTCGCAACCGAACGATCGACGGACGGCGCCGTGATCAACCTCGAGCTCAAGGTGCGCGACGGCGACCCGAGCGCCACCGTCGTCGCCTGCCGCCGGCTCGGGGCGCGCGAC
>VGCB01000098.1 GCA_016870235.1 Actinomycetota bacterium
GCACGGAGCTCCTCGATCGTCGAGTCGGCGAGCGCGTCGGCGCCGGAGAGCGAGACGGCGAGGAGTTGGCCGTCGGTCAACCCGGACGAGGCGGTGCGGTCGAACACGAACTGCACGGGCGAGCGCACGCCGGCCGCGAACGGGACGTCGAGCACCGTGCGATCGTACGCGACGTGGAGGTTGACGATCGCGGAGCGACCGAGAAGCCCTGGCGAGACGCCGGGCGGGAGATGCGGAGCGATCAGCGCCTCGATCTGCTCGTGCGTGACGGCGACGACGACCGCGTCGGCCTCGACGGCGTCAGCCTCGGTGCGCACGACCACGTCGTCCGTGCCGGCCTCGACGGCGGCCGCGGAGGCCCGAAGCCGGACGTCGACTCCCGCGACCTCGAGGGCGGCGAGAGCCCGGTCGTGGTGGAGCTCACGGAGCGGCACGGTCGCGTAGCCGATGTCCGCGGCATCGGTCTCCTCGAGCAGGCCGGTCTTGAAGACCTTCGCCGCCAGGACGAGCGAGGCCTCGGCGGCCGGGAGGTTCACCGTCGGCAGGGTGATCAGGTCCCAGAGCGCCGAGACGGCGTTCGCCGACTGCCCGTGCCCGGCGAGCCACCCGGCGAACGTGACGCCGTCGACCCCGGGCCCGTCGAGCGGCAGACGGCGCAGCGCCATCACCGCCGGCAGGAGGCGGGCCTTGTCGGCGGCGGTCAGGAATGGGTAACGCGCGAGTGCCGAGCCGAGCTGCAGCGGCGCCGGCAGCACCGACCGCCGGAGCCGACTGCCGCGGGCGCCCGGGGCGAGCACGGGCACGTCGAGCCGGTCCTGGAGGACGACGCCGTCGGCGGCGCCGATCCGCTCGACGAACGCGCGGTACGCGGTGCAGCAGCGCATGAAGACGTGCTGGCCGTTGTCGAGCCAGAGCCCGTCACGCTCGATCGAGAACGTCGCTCCGCCGAGCCACGCGCGGCTCTCGAGGAGCGTGACGCGGTGGCCTGCGTCCGCGCAGTCGAGCGCCGCGGCGATTCCCGCGAGCCCGCCTCCGACGACCGCAACGTGGCCCACTACCCGACTCCGGCGAAGGTCCGGGCGGCGATCAGGCTCTTCTCCCAGCGGGAGAGCGAGACGCGACGCGCCAGCGCCGCGTCCGGGTGCCGCGCGATCCGGCGGAGGATCCGGCGGTACGCCCGGGCCATCGCCCCGACCGACGACGCCGACTTGCGATCGACGAGCGGGAGGAGCTCGAGGCCGCGGTCGTACCACTCCTCGGCCCGTGTCGCCTCGAACCGGACGAGATCGGGGATCGGGCCCTCGAAGCCGCCGGCGCCGGCCGTGCAGCCGAACCGGCGGAGATCCTCCTGGGGGAGGTAGACGCGCCCGTTCGCGTGATCCTCGGCGACGTCGCGAAGGATGTTCGTGAGCTGGAACGCGACGCCCAGATCGTCGGCGAGGATCGATGCACGTGGCCGCTCGTCCGTCTCGAAGACGCCGAGGCACAGGCGACCGATCGAGCCGGCGACGCAGCGGCAGTACCCGACGAGCTCGGCGAACGTCTCGTACGGCCTGGGCTCGAGGTCGAGCTCGGCGCCGCGGATGAGATCGTCGAAGGCCTCGAGCGGGATCGGGTAGCGCGCCGACGCGGCGGCGAGAGCGACCAGGACCGGATCGTCATCGGGCTCGAGCGGGTGGAGGGTCGACCGGGCCTCGCCGAGGAGTCGGGTCCGCTCCGCTGTCGGCAGGTCGCCGTCGGCGATGTCGTCGATCCTGCGAGCGAGCGCGTAGACGGCGAAGAGTGCGGCCCGCCGGGGCGGCGGCAGCACACGCATGCCGTGGTAGAAGCTCGTCGAGCTCGCGCGCGTGATCTCGGCGCAGCGCGCATACGCCTCCTCGACCGTCACCGGGCCTCCACGAGGACGCGGGCGGTGGCGCCGAGTCGGGCGGCGGAGCCTGCCTTCGGCGGCGCCACGAGGACGTCGAAGCCGGAGCCCGTGACCGCGTCGAGCGCAGCGCGGCCGCCGCCGACGTAGGCCGCGACGGCGAGGCGAGCGTGGGCGCGAAGCGACCGGACGAGCGGAACGCCGTGGGCGAGGAGGCCGCGCGCCCGCTCGACCTCGAACGCCATCAGCGTGCGGAACGCGTCCGTCGGCTCCGGCCCGGCGAGGTCGCCCTCGGCGACCCCGAACCGGTCGAGGTCCTCCTGCGGGAGGTAGACGCGCCCGCGACGGTAGTCCTCGCCGACGTCCTGCCAGTGCTCGGCGAGTTGGAGCGCGGTGCAGACGCCGTTCGAGAGGCGGACGCGATCGTCCGTGACCGCGTCGAACACGTGCAGCACGAGCTCGCCGACGGGGTCGGCCGAGAGGCTGCAGTAGCCGGCCAGGTCGTCGAACGTCTCGTAGCGGTCGACCCGCTGGTCGACGCGGTTCGCCTCGATCAGGCGGAGGAACGGGTCGCGTGGCACGTTGCGGGCGGAGAGGAACGGCGTCAAGCGCTCGAGCAGCGGGTGCTCGGCCCGACCGATGAACGCCCGGTGCACGTCGTCCTCGATCCAGTCGAGGAGGCCGAGGCGATCGCCCTCGATCTCGTCGCCCACGTCGTCGACGAGCCGCGCGAACCCGTACACCGCCCCGAGCCACGCACGCTCCCGCCGCGGAAGGGTGCGGAGCGCAACGGGGAAGTTCTCGGCCGAGGCCTTGCCGAGGATCGCGTCCGGGACCGGCGCGGACGCCGGCCGGCGCTCGGCTGTCACGGCCCGCATCGGCCCATCGAGGTCAGGCTTCCGGTTCGTTCCTGCACAGGAGGGGAATCCTGACAGATCGGGGCGTCGTCGGTCAGGCAGCTTGCGTGGGCACCGCGTGCCGACGCGCGGCCTTGCCGTAGAGGACGAGGGCGGGCGCGAGCGCTGCCGCCCCGATCGCGAGCGCCGCCCGGAGCGAGATCCCGGTCCCGATCGCCCCGATCGCGGGCCCACCTGCCACCTGGCCGAAGGCGTCGGCCTGGTTGACGATCGAGAGCACCGTCGCGCGCGTGCCCGGATCGGAGATCTCCCGGTTCGTCCAGATGCGCCCGAGCGGCACGGCGAGCGACCGGGCGCCGGCGACGCCGACATACGCGACGATTGCGAGCACGAAGCTGCCGGCGAGCGCGAATCCGACCGCGGCGACCAGCAGGACTGCGTGCAGGCGGAGGAGCACGCGGGCGGTCGCCTCCTGGGGCAGGCGCTCGAGGCGGCGGACGCCGAGCTCGTTCGTGAGGACGCCGAGCCCGAACGCCAGGCCCGTGAGGAGGCCGATCCAGCCGACCTCGCCGAGGCCGAGGACGTCGGGGATCTCGACGGAGGCGAGGAAGTGCGCCTGCCACAACCGGTCGATGCTCTCGGTCCAGAGGCCGAAGCAGAGCGCGATCCCGAGCATGAGCAGGAGGATCGGGCTGCTCCGGACGAGCCCGAGCCCGACCCGTGCAGTGCGGATCGCGTCCGCGAGCGCCGGACGCGACGCGCTCCGGACCGGCCGAAACCCGGTCTCGGGCATCGCGAGCGCGAGAAACGCGGAGAGCGCGAGGAAGCCGATGCCGCCCGCGACGATCGCCGTCCGCAGGTCGACCGAGCCGACGGCGGTCGAGGCGACGACGCCGGCGAGCGCCGCCGCCCATCCCACCTGCCCGCCGCGGAGGAGGACGCGAGGCATGCGCTCGTCGCCGACCTCGTCGACGATCCACGCCTCGAGCGCCCCCGATTGGAACGTGTAGCCGATTCCCCAGAGACCGTAGGCGAGGACGATCGCCCACGGCGCCTCGAAGACGCCGAAGAGCGCGGTCGCCGCGCCCATGATCGCGAAGGAGAGCACGACGGACGCCCGCCGCCCGAGCGTGTCCGCGACGACCCCGGTCGGAATCTCGCAGAGGACGATCCCGAGCTCCATCGCCGTCCCGCAGAGGACGAGAAGGAGCGGCGTCATCCCGAGCTCCGTGACGTAGTAGAGGTTCGTGACCGTGAACGTCAGCATCGAGGCGAAGCTCGCGAAGCCCTCGATCGCGAGGAACACGGGGACGGCCGGGAGGCGCCGCATCGCCTACCCGGAGCGCTTCAGCTTCCCGGTCCGCTTGGCGTAGGTCTCGCCGACCCGGAAGACCGCGAGCCCGAGCGGTACCGTGACCGCGCCAATCACGAGCAGCGGCCAGACGTGCCGCCAGTGGAGGCCCCCGCCGTCGAGGATGGCGTCGCGGATCCCCTCGAGGGCGTACGTCGCCGGCGACAGCTTCGCGAGCCACTGCATCCAGCCCGGGAGCACGTCGACGGGGTAGTAGACGCCCGAGACGACGAGCAGCATCCCCTGCGCGACGAAGCCGAGCTGCATCCCCTTCTCCGGGGAAACGAGCGGGAGGACGGCGGTCATCATCCCGATCCCGAAGAACGAGATCGACGCGATCACGAGCAGCGCGAGCGCGGCGAGGTAGTTCGCGTCTCCGAGCGAGAGGTCGAAGAAGAGCGAGACGACCGCGAACAGCAGGCATGCGCGTACGAGGCCGTAGATGACGGCGAAGAGCCCGGAGCCGCCGAGGTGCATGACGCGCGAGAGCGGTGCCATGAACGTGTACTCGATCGTCCCCTCCCATCGCTCCCAGCCGACGGTCTCGGTCATGAACTCGAAGATGATCCCCAGGTACGCCCAGACGACCGCGCCGACGAGCAGCGTCGTGGTCGCACGCTGGACGTCGAACTGGCCGCCGGCAAGCTCGATCCCCTCGGCGATGAACACGATCGTGAGCGTGTTCGCGACCGTCCACACGAAGAAGGCGACGTCCCAGAGCAGGTAGCGGCGGGTGAGGTAGACGTTGCGCTCGACGACGCCGGCGAGACCGATCAGCTCCTGCCGCAGGGAGAGGGCGAGAGCTCTCATGCGTACACCTTCCGCTCGAGCTCGTCCTCGTCGATCTCGTCCTCGAAGCCGCGTCCGGTCGCAGCGAGGAACGCGCCCTCGAGCGTGTCGGCGCCGTAGCGCCGCTTCAGCTCCGCCGAGGGCTCGAGCGCGAGGAGCCTGCCGCGGTCGAGGATGCCGACGCGCTCGGCGAGCGCCTCGGCCTCGGCGAGGTCGTGGGTGCAGAGCAGGATCGTCGAGTCGTGGACGGTGCGGATCTCGCGGATGAACTCCTGCACCTCGAGCTTCGAGCGCGGGTCGAGCCCCGTCGTCGGCTCGTCGAGCAGGAGGAGCACCGGCGAGGTGAGGAGCGCCCGGGCGAGCGCGACCTTCTGCTGCATCCCGCGCGAGAGCGCCTCCATCGGCTCGCCGCGACGGTCGGAGGGGAAGCCGACGCGCTCGAGGATCTCGGGGATGCGCGTCCGGGTCTCGGACGGCGTCATCCCGTAGAACCGGGCGGCGTAGTGCAGGTTCTCCGACGAGGACATCTTCTTGAAGAAAGAGGCCTCGACCGAGACGCGGTTGACGAGCCGTCGCACGGCCTTCGTCTCGCGCACGACGTCGTGGCCGAAGACGCGGGCCGAGCCGCCGTCGGGGAGCAGGAGCGTCGAGAGCAGGCGGACGAGCGTCGACTTGCCCGAGCCGTTCTGACCGAGGATCGCGATGCACTCCCCGCGCGGGATCTCGAGGCTGACGTCGTCGAGCGCGACGCGGGTCTTCGGCCCCTTGCCCTTGCGGCGGAACTCCTTGCGGAGGTCGACGCACGTGACGGCCGGGACGGCCGCGTTCGGAGATCGGTTCCGTTGCTGCTCCATGTGCTGCTCCTTCGAAGTCGGTCCAGGACGAGGACGGCACCGCCGGGGCGGGCCGCGAGACGGGGCGTCCTAGAGGTGGAGCAACATCGCGTCCGAACGATAGCCCAGCAGAACGCCGACGCGCCACCCGGCTCCCCGGATGGCGCGTCAGCGTCGGTGGGCGCTGTCGGTCAGCGGAGCTCGAAGACGACGGAGACGGAGGCGGTCACGTCCTGCTCTCCCCCCACGATCGGGATCGCCGAGTCGGCCGCACGAGCGGCTGCCTTCTCGAAGGGGAGCGGGACGCTGCCGCCGCTCTCGCCGAGAGAGACGACCCGGCCGAGCTTGCGGCCGGCTGCCTCGGCGAGCGCCTGGGCGTGCTCGCGGGCGTCCGCGACGGCGACCTTGAGCGCCTGCTTGTAGAGGGCCTTGGCGCCGGAGTTCGTGAGCGTCGGGCCGTAGATCGTGTTGGCGCCGGCGTCGACGACGGCGTCGATGAGGGCGCCGGCCTTGTCGAGCGTCGTCGTCGCCGAGACGGTGTTGGAGGCGACGAAGCCGTTCGGCTTGCCCTGCTGGTCCGTCCGCGGCGAGAGGTTGACGTACTGCGTGGCGATGTTCTTGGCACCCGCGGCCCGCAGGGCGGCGATGACCTTGTTCATCTCGGCCGAGTTGGCCGCGAGGGCGGCCTTTGCCGTCTGGCCCTCGCTCTGGACGCCGGCCGAGATCTGGGCGGTGTCGGGCGTGCCCGTGGCGGAGCCGTTGCCGGTGACGGTGACGGTGTCCTTCCCGTTCGCGGTGGCGACGGCGGCTGCGCCCTCCGGGCGAAGCACGCCCGCGAGCGCGGCGGCTCCGAGGACGAGGACAGCGGCGATGACGATGCGTTTCACTTCACGTTCCTCCGGGTTCGGGTTGTCTGTCAAAAGTACGGCCCAGGGCCGATCGGCGTCACCGCGCGGTCGTAAGGAGATTGTGAGGATCGATCCGACCGGCGCCGTATCGTCACCGGGCGTGATCCAGGAGGCGCTCGATCGGCTGCTCGCCACGAGCGGCGACGCCGAGCGGCTGCCTTCGCCGCGGCGCTCGGCGCGGGGTGGCTCGTCGTGGACCCACGCGACGCCGTTCCCGGGATGGGCCTCGACTGGGGCCGTTCGGCCCGCGCACCGAGCTGCGCCGGCACGGGGACGCAGCTCTTCGCCTACCGGAAGCCGGAGCGGCGAGAAGCGAGGGCTCCTCTCGCTCCGACGGTACCCATCGCACCGCGCCCCGTCCGCCGTCGAAGCTCTCACACGAAGCCCACGCGCTGGCCGGGGCCTGCTCGTGTCGTTGAAACGTCTTAAAGCATCTTGCAACGGCAGTTCACGCTCCCGCAAGATCAGCGCAAGAAGTGCCTCGTACGGTCGAGATGTCAACGACCGGAGGAGGAACCATGAGGAAGTTGCTCGTGCTCGCAGGAGCGGCCGCGCTGGTCGCCGCGCTGGCCGTCACGCCGGCGCTGGCCGACGACGACGATGGCGGCGGCGGCAGGACGTGGAAGGTCACGATCACGAACCTGACGCCGGCCGGCTCGCAGCCGTTGTCACCGCCGCTCCTCGCGGTGCACACGAAGCGGGCGGACGTCTGGTCGGTCGGGGAGATCGCGAGCCACGGCGTCGCCGCGATCGCCGAGGACGCGAACACGGCGCCGCTCGTGTCCGCGCTCTCGCAGCTCGATTCGGTCAAGAGCGCGGCGACGGGGGGCGGCGGGCCGATCATGCCCGGGGCGAGCGCCTCCTATGCGGTCGAGTCGTGGGGGCCGTTCAACCGGCTCTCGATCGTGTCGATGCTCGTCAACACGAACGACGCGTTCACGGGGCTCGACAGCCTCCGCCTTGGCGGTCGTGGGGACGCCGTCGAGGTGATGGCGTACGACGGGGGCAGCGAGGTGAACAACGAGCTCAAGGGGTACATCCCGGGCCCGTGCTGCGGGAATCTGTTCGTCCGCGCGCCCGAAGGCGCGCTGATCGGGCCGCACGAGGGCATCGCCGGCCGCGGCGACCTCAGCCCGGCGACCTACGGCTGGACGGGGCCGGTCGCGCGGATCACGGTCGAGCGCACGCGCTGACGCCGACTGCCGCCTCCGCGGGTCCGGGACGCGCCTGGACCCGCGGAGCTCGGCGCCTGCTGCCCGCCGTCGCGGGGTGCGCGCGAACGCGCGGCAGCGGCGGGGGTCAGGACACGAACGGGTTCTCGACTGCGACGGGGTCGATCAGGGCGCCGACGCTCATGTCCTCGGACAGCAGGGTCGCGCGCCCGGCGGACGAGGCGGCGGCCACGATCTGGGCGTCCCAAGCGAAACCTGCTTGCGCCGCGCGATCCGCGCGGGCCACACTCCCTCCCCTCCCATCCGACCCCGAACCCCGTACAAGACCTCAGGGGGCCAGGGGGACCCTCCCCCTGCTTCAGGATCCGTGCTCCCCGCGCGTCTGCTACGTCGGTCCCCCAA
>VGCB01000099.1 GCA_016870235.1 Actinomycetota bacterium
GCGACGACGAGCACGATGACGAGCACGATGACGAGCACGATCAGGATCAGGCCGGAGCGCACGACCATCACCAGGAGCTCGCGCCCGAGCGGGTACGGATCGTCAGCCGTCGGCGCGGGAGCCGGCGTCGAAGCGACGGCGGGATCGGGAGCGGCCGGATCGTATGGGAGTGCCCCCGCCTCGGTCGTCGACGCCGCGCGCGCGGGAGGTACCCGGCCCGACCGGCTCGTAGACTGCGCTGAGCTCGCAGGCGCCGCTGGCCCCGGCGCCGGCACGTAGTCGATCGCTGGCCCGTCGAAGCGCTCGCCGTACACCGCGCTCGACAGCGCGCGCAGCCCGGCCACGACCTCGCCGTCCCAACCGAGGTGCTCGCGGATCGTCGCCAGCGCCTCCGCGTGCCCGGTCTTTCCGATCAGCGCGATCTGCCGCTCGATCAGCCAGATCGCCTCGCACAGCCTCTGGACGCCCTCCTCCCCGTCCCGCTCGGCGAGCACGAGCCGCTCGACCGCGAGGCCGAGGTGGTAGCCGAGCCCGAGCGACTCGGCGATCGTCACTGCCGCGCGCAACTCCTCGAAGGAGCTTCGGACGTGGGGCGCGTCGCCCGAGACAGGCTCGCGGGGCGCGATGACGTCGCCCGCCGGCACGATCTCCGCCGGTCGAGGTGCCTCCCACGAGACCTCGCGTGAAGCCGTCGAACGATTCGGCGTGCGGCTCGCGTCGCTGCCAGAGGCGTGCTCCGTCCTGCGAAGGCGTCCGATGGAGCGCGAGAAGTCCATGAGGTCGTCCGCCCGTCGGGCGGACGTCTCAGGGTACTCGGCCGTAGAGGATGCCGCCAGGTGCCGGCGTCCCATGGGCCTGCGGTTCCCTCGATCGGTAGCTTGCCTGGTCGGGCGCCGGTCGATCACACTCCGGGAGACAGGCACGCTGAGAGACAAGCACCTGGGAGCGGTGGCAGAGTCTGGTCGATTGCAGCTGCCTTGAAAGCAGCCGGCCCGTTCACGCGGGCCCGGGGGTTCGAATCCCTCCCGCTCCGCCAGCAATGCGAAGTTAGAACCCCGGGGCCGGTAGGCCTCGGGGTTCTTCTCGTGTCCCCGGCCGGTCTCTGGGAGGCGAGGGTCCTTCTCGTCACGGGTCGCCTGGCGGCCCTGGGTTGGTCTTGGGCTGTCTGGAGCTTGTCGCCCGTCTCTTCGGTTTCGTCGTCTGGGCCGTCGAGTCCGAACCCTGACCCGCTCCCCCTCTCAGCCGTCGCGGGAGAAGGGGAGCGGGTGAGTCGCTGGGAGCCGGTGCAGCGGCTTGTTCTATGGCAGCAAGGTCCCGCCGCCGAAGTCGTCCAGCAGGGCGTTCGGGGCGGCTACCGTCCAGATGCCGATCTTGCCGCCCTTCGCGTTGAAGAAGGCCTGGTCAGTCGCAGTGAGCGTCGCGGTGGTGACCAGTGTGCCGTTCTTGTAGATCTCGACCGTGCCGCTGGCGAGCACCCGTGCGCCGAGCCTGTCGCCATTCGCAAACGTCGCGGCCGTACTGGGATAGAGCGTCCAGTTGCCGTTCCTCCCGAGCCGCAACGCCGACACCCGCACCGCCCGGGCCCGGGCGTCGTAGACGACCGAGATCGCGCCGGAGTTCGGGATGCTGCCGGTCTGGACCTTCAGCAGCAGGCCCTGCGACCGGCTGCCGCTGTCGATCGTGGACAGCGTGACGAACGCTTCCTGGCTCGTGCCGAAGGAGCTGGGCTTCCAGACGATCGGGCCACCGAGCTGCACGTCGAGCTTGTTGCCTGCGATCCTGTAGAAGACAGAGCCTGTCAGGCCCTCCCAGTTGCTGCCGACGCTGCCATTGGCCCGGTTGAACGTGTCGAGAGCGCCAGCTGGGGGAGCGATCTGCGTGTTCGTGAAGGTGCAGTCGACCGTCTCGCCAGCAGCCACGTTGATGGTCGCTGTGCGGGTGCCGACATTGACCGTGCTGTTGTTGGTCGGGTCGGTGCATGACAGGCCGGTCAAGCTGTAGCCACTGGGGGCGTTCTCGCTCACCGTGTACGAGCCGGGGACCACGCTGTTGATGGTCCGGTTTTCCCCGTCGTTGAGCGTGAAGCTGGTCGTCCCCGGCACATTGCTCGTGAAGCCGAAGCCCGTGCCGCCCGTCGGGCTTGTCGCCTTGCGGATGATGATCGTGCCTGGCGGCACGGCATTTGCCAACGCCAGATCGGCCATCAGGATGCCCTTGCCGGTGTTGACGTCGAACCCCGGATCCTGGATATCGAGCAGGCTCGCTTCCAGAATCGCGCGCACCTGGGTGTTGGTACGGGTCAGGTTGGTGCTCCACACCAGCGCGGTGATCGCGGCGGCGGCCGGCGCGGAGGCGCTGGTGCCGCAGAAAGGAGCGAAGCCGGGAACGCTGGTCACGCCACAATCGCCGGCGGTCAGGATCGGCTGCTGGAGCGTCTGGCCGCCGCTGGCGAGGAAGTTGCCGGGCGTGATCGGCGTGCCGTCCTCGAAGTAGAACATCTTGCGCGGGCCGTCGGAGGAGAAGGGCTCGCCCTGCGACGCGGTCGTGAAGTAGCCCGGCGGGGTGTTGACGGCATCGGTGGCGCTCGCCCCGCCCACGGCGATGGCGTTGAAGTTGGCGGAGTGACCGATGATCTCGCCGGGGGTGGCGATCGCCAACGGGGATTCGCCGGCGAAGAGCCGTAGGTAGCGTGAGGCCGCGGTGCCAGACTTGAAGATCACAATTCGCTCATCGGGCTGCGCGGCGAAGATCTCTTCGAAGGGTGCGTCGTTGCCATCCTGGATGTTTGTGGAAGCGTTGACCACCGAAGTGCCGTCGGCGCTGAGCACGTACAGGTCGTAGTCGTTCGCGGACGTCGTGTACTCGTCGCTCCATTGCAGGGACACGTAGGAGTTGGCCGAGACGCGGTTGTACGTCTGCGCCCCATAGGAGTGGACGGTGCCGCCAGGGAGGAGCGCGTTGGTGCCGCCATTGACGAAATCACCCTCCCACACCCTGGAGGTGCCGGCCCTGAAGTTGCCCTCGTTGCCGGCCGCCGAGAAGTACAGCGCGCCACTGGCGACGACCTGGTTGACCGCCTGCCCGATCTCGTCGTCCTGAAACTGCCACTCGCCGCCGTAGGTCAGATCGTCCACGATTATCTGGGCGCCGGCGGCGCGCAGCGCGAGGATGTTGTCGCCAAAGGCTGCCTTCGACGGGCCACCGGTCGAGAAGATGATCTTGGCGCCGGGGGCGATGTCGTGCACGATCTCCGACATGGCGGTGTCCTCGCCGCTGCCCGGACGGCCGTTCTGGCCGGGCAGGACTGAGCTGATGGGCGCCGCAGAGCCCGCCTCAACACCGGTCGCGAACCTTCGTGTCCTCCAGCCGGTCGCCGCGCCGCTCCTCCTGGAGCAGCAGCGCCGCCGCAAGGCGCACGTCTCGCTCGGCCTCGCGCTCGCCGACATGCTCGGCCTCGGGTTCGCCATCGTCCTCGCGGCGATCGTCGTCAGCCCGACCGGCATCCACGGCGAGGACGGCGCGATCGGCGCCGTCGTCACGATGCTCGTCTGGCTCGGCGTCGCCTCCACGCTCGGCCACTACGACGCGGACGCCCGCCGCCGTCCGAACCGCTCCCTCGGGATCGGCGGCATGGTCGTCATGCTCAGCGCGATCACGTGGGGGATCGTGATGTTCACGATGATCATGCCGGACGTCGGCACTCCCTCGACGCCGTTCCTCGTCGCCTACACCGGCTTCGCCGTGCCCCTGATCTGGGGGATCCGCGAGGCGACCCTCGCGCTCTATCGCCGGACCAAGGCGCTCATGCAGCGCGTCGTCATCCTCGGCGCCGGCGACGTCGGCCAGCTCGTCGCGCGGAAGATCCAGAACCATCCCGAGTACGGCTTCGAGCTCATGGGGCTCGTCGACGACGCCCCCCGCGAGCGGCGCCTCGACCTGGCCGAGCTCAAGCTGCTCGGGTCGCCGAGCGATCTCTGGGAGATCGTCGCCGAGAATGGCGTCGAGCGCGTCATCGTCGCGTTCTCGAGCAAGGAGACGAAGGAGACGCTCGCGACGATCCGCCAGCTCGCGGCCAACGGCATCCACATCGACATCGTGCCGCGGCTGTTCGAGGCGATCCCGCCGCGGAGCCGGCTCGACGAGGTCGAGGGGATCACGCTCGTGACCGCGCCCGCCACCCCTGGTCGGCGCAAGGGCTACCGACTCGGAAAGCGCGCCTTCGACCTCGTCGTCGCGGGCGCGATGCTCCTGATCGCGGCTCCGCTCTTCGCGTTCATCGCGTGGCGCGTGCGCGCCGACTCGCCCGGCCCGATCTTCTTCCGTCAGACCCGCTGTGGCGAGGGCATGCGCGAGTTCACGAGCCGCAAGTTCCGGACGATGCGCACGGGCACGTCGATGACGGCGCACAAGGACTACATCGCCGCCTCGATGAGCTCGACGATCGCGCCGGAGTCGGACGGCCTCTTCAAGCTCACCCAGCACGACGCGATCACGAAGAGCGGCGCCTGGCTCCGGAAGACGAGCCTCGACGAGCTCCCGCAGCTCATCAACGTGCTGCGCGGCGACATGTCGCTCGTCGGCCCGCGCCCGTGCATCCCGTACGAGACCGAGTTCTTCGAGGCGCACCATTTCGAGCGGTTCAGCGTCCCCGCGGGCCTGACGGGGCTCTGGCAGACGGCTGCCCGCGCGCACGTCACGTTCAAGGAGGCGCCCGAGCTCGACGTCGCGTACGCACGCTCCTGCTCGTTCACGTTCGACCTCCGCCTGCTCCTGTCCACGCCCGGCTCGATTCTCTCCCGAGGTAACACGCGATGAGCGACGTGTCCGCTAACGATCACATCGGCCTCGCGGTCGTCGGCACCGGCTACTGGGGCCCGAACCTCGTCCGGAACGCCCACGAGATCGAGGGGACCAACGTGCGGTACGTGTGCGACCTCCGCCCGGAGCCGCTCGCGCGCATCGCCGCACGCTTTCCCGGCGTGCAGACGACGCAGCGCTTCGAAGACGTGCTCGCGGCCGACTCGGTCGACGCGGTCGTGATCGCGACGCCGGTATCGACGCACTACCCGCTCGCGTCGGCCGCGCTGGCTGCGGGGAAGCACGTTCTCGTCGAGAAGCCGCTGGCCGCCTCCACCGACGAGGCGGCGCGCCTCGTCGCCGAGGCCGACAGCCGCGGCCTCGTGCTCCTGCCGGGGCACACGTTCCTCTACAGCCCGCCCGTGAACATGGTCGCGGAGCTGATCGCGACCGGAGAGCTCGGCGAGATCTACTTCATCTCGACGAGTCGGGTGAATCTCGGGCTGCATCAGACCGACGTGAGCGTGATCTGGGACCTGGCGCCGCACGACTTCTCGATCCTCCGCGACTGGCTCGGAGAGGCCGCGACCTCGACGACGGCGGTGGGTCGCGACTGCATCCTCGGCGGGATGGCGGACGTAGCCTTCGTCGGCCTCGACTTCCCGAGCGGGACGATCGCCCACGTCGAGCTCTCGTGGCTCGCCCCGGCGAAGCTCCGCCGGACGACAGTCGTCGGCTCACGCAGCATGGTCATCTACGACGACACGAGCCCGGAGCCCGTGCGCGTCTACGACTCGGGCGTGATGCTCGAGGATCCGCAGAGCTTCGGCGAGTACAAGCTGACCTACCGCACGGGCGACATCATCTCACCGCGGGTCAAGCCCACGGAGCCGCTCTCGCTGGAGCTCCAGGACTTCTGCAACTCCATCCGCACCGGCGCGACTCCACGTTCCTCCGCGGTTCTCGGACTGGAGGTCGTCAGCATGATCGAGGCCGCCGAGCAGTCGCTCGCAGAGGACGGCCGCCGCGTTCCGGTCTCCGAACCTCTGGCGCTTCTCGGTAACGTGTCCGGGTAGCGTGACGAAGGGGACAGCGCAGCAACAGTTCGAGGGGGAAAGGCGGACGCTCAGTCATTCCGCCGTCGTTCACGTGTCGCGACGACTCGGCGTGCTCGACACGTTCCGGGTCCCGGACGCGATCGCAGGAGAGCGCGGACCGGTCGGCGCGATCGTCCGACCGGACGGCCGCGGCGCGCGAATCCTCTGGCCCAACGCTCCGGTCGTTCCCCGCAAGCACGTGCAGCTCGGCGACATCCGCGTCTGCGCGCGCGTCGTCGAGGAGCCCACCGGCCGGACCCTCCTCGCCGGCCAGCCGGTGACGGGCTGGCGGCGCGAGACACCGGTCACGAGCGCCGCCGGAGAGATCCTGGGCTGGACGCTCCGGGGTGACGACGGGAGCCTCTTCCTCCCGTTCGACCCGGAGGAGGCGATGGCGACGCTGATCGCGGAGGAGTACCAGGGAAGCGTCTCGAGTAGCGCGAAGAGCGTTGCGCGCCGTCTCTACTACGCCGGGCGCTTCCTCGTCCCGCGCTCGGTGATCTTGCAGCTCCGGCGGCAGCTGGCGCAGGCGAAGGACTACACGGCCGCCTTCCCACGCTGGCCGGCCGAGCCGTCGCTGCACGACCTCTTCTCGCTCGTGCTCACCGAGGTCGAGCGAGTCGCAGGAGAGCCGCTGCCGATGCTGGCCCCGTGGCCTCAGGGCTACGAGTGGGCGTTCGTGATCAGCCACGACGTCGAGCGATCGGCCGGCCTCGCGAACGTCGGCAAGATGCGCGGGATCGAGACGGAGCTCGGCTTCCGCTCGGCGTGGTACTTCGTGCCGGAGCGCGACTACCGCGTCGACGACGACCTCGTCGCCTCCCTGACCGCCGACGGGTTCGAGGTCGGTCTGCACGGCCTGCATCACGACGGGCGCGACCTCAATCCGCACTACTTCGACGAGCGGATCGGCCGGATGCTCGACTATGCGCGTCGTTGGGGCGCCGTCGGGTTTCGCGCGCCGGCCACCCAGCGGGTCCGGCACCTGATCGCGAAGATCGGCCTCGAGTACGACAGCTCGTACGCCGACGTGGCCACGTTCGAGCCGCAGAGCGGCGGAACGTGCTCGCTCCTCCCGTTCACGATCGGTGACGTCGTCGAGCTGCCCATCACCTTCGAGCAGGATCACACGCTGCTCGAGGTGCTCGCGCTCACGCCTGCGGCGGCAGCCGACAACTGGCGTGCCAAGGCGGCGTTCATCAGGGAGCGTCAGGGGCTCGGGATGCTGCTCGCCCACCCGGACTACATGCTCGCCGACGACCGCCTTGCCGCCTACAGGTCGTTTCTGGAGTCGATCGCGGAGATGTCGGCCTGGCACGCGCTCCCGCGTGACGTGAGCCGTTGGTGGCGCCGTCGAGCGGAGACGGCGCTCGTGCGCGACGGCGCAGGCGGCTGGGTCGCGGTCGGACCGGCGGCCGACGAGGCCCGGGTCGTCGTCGGCCTCGGGACCGCGGCGCAACGTTAGGCTCCGCCTCCGCAGCAAAGGGCCCCTGCAGGCGGTGGTCGCTGGGCGCTCTGCCCGTTCAGGCGACGAAGCGGTACAGCGCCTCGCCGGTGAGGCGGCAGACCCACGGCGGCGTGCGCTTGATCCCGAAGGCGAGCATGGCGCCGACGCGGCCCGATCCGACCTCTTCCAGCTCGAGGCTCGTCGTGCTGTAGAGGAGCGGCACCTCCTCCGCGCCGAAGCTCGACTTGTAGCGCCGGAGCCCGTCGTTCGGGAGATCAGACCGGCCGAAGTCGAAGTGCGCGAAGCCGGCCCGGCAGGACTCCTCGATCGCGCCCAGCATCAACTGGAAGTTCGCTCCGACGCGTCGGCCGACATCGTTCGAGGCGCCGAACTTGTAGTGCACCGTGCGCTGCCAGTGCATCATCACCATTGCCGCGACGGGCTCGCCCTCGACCTCGCCGACCATGACGTAGCCGTTCCCGGGCGCGATGATCTTCTCCCAGAAGAGGTCGAAGAACCGGCGCGGCTGGATCGGGACGCCCTGGCGCTGCCGGGTCACGAGGTGCAGGGCGTAGAAGGTCTCGGTCAGATCGCGGCGCTCACGGCTCAGCCGGTAGGTCACGTTCTCGCGCCGAGCGCGGGTGACGGCTCGCCGGGTGGCGGCGGTCAGAAGTGACCTGACCTCCTCGGGGCTCCCGGGCAGCTCGAGGGAGTGGGTGACGGCCCGGGCGTCGAGCCGGAGCTCCGGGGCGACGGCGCGGCCGTGGATGTCGAGCCTGCTCACGCCGGCGTCGTCCTTCAAAGCGAGGATCCCGCGGACGAGCTGTTC
>VGCB01000100.1 GCA_016870235.1 Actinomycetota bacterium
CCGGGGCGCCACGGGCGCCCGCGGCGCCGGGCGAGCCGCGGCCCGAGCCCGAGAGGGCCGCCGTTGCCGACGACGCCGCCACGATCGTCCAGCCCTCCTTCGACGACGCCGTCCGCACGCGCCGCGAGGAGGCGGCGCTCGAGGCGACCGTCGAGCACGTGTACGAGTTCGAGGTCGCGGACGCACCGACCCTCGCGCCGCAGCCGTCGCGCCCGCCCGAGCCGGAGGCGCCTGCCGAGGCTCCCGTTGCGGCCGAGACGTCCGCTTCGCCCGAGGTTCCGCCTCCGGGCGAGCCGGTCGTGCCCGGATTCGAGGAGACGGCCGCGTGGCGCCCGGTGACGCAGGACGAGATCGCGCCGTCCCCGCCGCTCGCGCCGTACGAGCCGCCGGCGAGCCGCTTCGTCGCGCCGATGCCCGAGTCGGCCCCGCGGCTCAACGTCGCACCCACCGGCGATCTCGGCTCGTACCTCGCCGTGATCAAGGTGGTCGGCGTCGGCGGCGGCGGGCTCAACGCGGTCAACCGGATGATCGACGCGGGCATCGCGCAGGTCGACTTCGTCGCCGTCAACACCGATGCGCAGCAGCTCAACCTCTCCGACGCGCCCGCGAAGATCCACATCGGCGAGGTGCTGACGCACGGCCTCGGCTCCGGGGCCGACCCCGACGTCGGCCGCCGCGCCGCCGAGGAGGCCTACGACCACATCCGCACGGCCCTCCGGGGCGCCGACATGGTCTTCGTCACCGCCGGTGAGGGGGGCGGCACCGGCACCGGTGCGGCGCCTGTCGTCGCCCGGATCGCACGCGACCTCGGCGCGCTCACGGTCGGGATCGTGACGACGCCCTTCCGGTTCGAGGGGACGCGCCGCAAGGCGGCCGCCGACGCCGGCGTCGAGCTCCTCCGCAGGGAGTGCGACACCGTGATCGTGATCCCGAACGACCGGCTGCTCGAGGTGCTCGACCGCTCGACCTCGATGATCGACGCCTTCCGGATCGCCGACGACGTGCTCCGCCAGGGCGTCCAGGGGATCTGCGACCTGATCACGATGCCAGGCCTGATCAACCTCGACTTCGCGGACGTCCGCACGGTGATGGCCGGCGCCGGCTCGGCGCTGATGGGCATCGGCTACTCGGAGGCGCCGGACGGTCGCGCGCGCGAGGCGGCGGAGCGGGCGCTCCGATCGCCGCTGATCGACGCGGAGATCGTCGGCGCCCGCGGCATCCTCCTCTCGATCGCGGGCGGCGACGACCTGACCCTGCTCGAGGTGAACGAGGCGGCCGAGGTCGTGCGCGGCGCCGCACTCGACGACACCAACATCATCTTCGGCGCCACGGTCGACGAGCGGCTGAACGGCCAGGTGTGGGTGACCGTCGTCGCGACGGGCATCGGCGGCGGGGCGAGCGCACGGCGCGCGTACACGCCGTCGGTCACCAGCGGCCGGCGCGAGAGCGCACCGCGAGCCGCGCGGGAGGACGACCTCCCCGCCTTCCTGCAGTAGGGGCTCCGCTCGGGCGACGGCCTCGACGGCCGACGGCTCCCGACGTGTCGGGTCGCAGGGCGCCGGGTTAGGCTCCGCACGATGCTGGGAGCGATCGCCGCGGGGAACGAGCACACCGCGCGGGCGGGCGCCGACGTGCTCGCGGGTGGCGGCTCGGCAGTCGACGCCCTCGTCGCCGCCGCCCTCTGCGGCTTCGTCGCCGAGGGGCCGTTGACGGGGCCTGCGGGCGGCGGGTTCCTCCTCGTCCACGGGCCCGGCATCCGGTCGACGGTGCTCGACTGCTTCTTCGCGGTGCCCGCCGTGGCGCGCAGTCGCGCGGAGACGGTGGTGATCGACTTCGGAGACGCGTCGACGCAGTCCTTCAACGTCGGGCCCGAGACCGTCGCCGTCCCGGGCCTGATGCAGGGCCTCGAGCTCGCGCACGGCCGCTTCGGTCGGGTGCCCTGGCGTGACCTCTTTCAGCCGGCGATCGCGCTCGCGCGCGCCGGCGTCCGGATGAACGACGCCCAGCGGGAGCTGAACGCGATGCTGATCCCGATCCTCCATCGCGAGGAGGGAGGCCGGCGTGCCTACGGCGATCCCGCGCGGACCGCGACCGCCGACCTCGTCCCGGCGCTCGAGCTCCTTCGCGACGACGGTGCCGCGGCGATGGCCGAGCTGCTGCCCGATCTCGCCGGCGACATCCACGCTTACCGCGTCGTCGAGCGCGACCCGATCGTCGTCGCGCTCGGCGAGGGCGAGGTCCTGACGGTGCCGTCTCCCTCGCGCGTCGGCGTCGCGATCGCGCGCGGGCTGCGAGCGCTCGAGGGGCGGCTCGGCGAGCCCGGCTCGGGAGAGGAGGCGCTGACGCTCGCCGGCGCCGTCGCGGCCGCTTACGACCTTCCGGCGGGCGTCGCGACGCGCCTCACCGGCACCACCCACGTCTCGGTCGTCGACGCCGACGGCGTCGCCGCCGGGCTGTCCTCGACCCTCGGCTCGGGATCCGGCGTCTTCCGCCACGGCTTCCAGCTGAACAACATGCTCGGCGAGACCGACGTCATCGGCGATGCCGTGCCACCCGCCGGCGAGCGCCTGCCGAGCATGATGGCGCCGACCGCGGTGACGACGGGCGGCGAGGTCCGGCTGCTGCTCGGGAGCGCCGGCTCCGTCCGTCTCGCGGGCGCGATCCTGCAGGTCGCCGTGCGCGTCGTTCTCGAGGGAGCGCCGGTCGCGACGGCGATCGAGCTGCCGCGCGTGCACGCGGGGCAGGATGGGCTCCACCTCGAGGGAGGGTGGAGCGACGACGCAGCCGCCGTCGTCGCCGCCGCGGGCTACCCCGTCGTGCGCTGGGTCGGGCAGAACCTCTTCTTCGGAGGCGTCGCCGCGGTCGAACGTCGCCCCGGCGGCGGGTTCGGCGCCGCCGGCGACCCGCGTCGCGGCGGCCACGGGATCGTGGTGACCCGGTGATCCAGATCCGCCCGGCGGAGCCTGCGGACGCGAAGGCGCTGGTCGACCTGGCGCAGCAGATCGGTGCCGAGGCCGGCGCCTGGCTCCTGACGACCGACGTCTGGCGGGACGTGGGCGAGGAGCGCCGCTACCTGAAGGCCGTGCGCAGGCACCCGGACGCCGCCGTCTTCGTCGCGGACGCGTCGGGGGCGATCGTCGGGCGCCTCTCGCTGGGCCGCGACCCGCATCCGGCGAGCCGGCACGTCGCCGATCTCGGGCTGATGGTCGCCGCCGGCCATCGGGGCCTCGGGGTCGGTCGGGCCTTTCTCGATCAGGCGGTGACCTGGGCGCGGGCGGGCGGGATCCGCAAGCTCGAGCTGCACGTGCTCCCGTGGAACGAGCCGGCGATCCGCCTGTACGAGCGCTACGGGTTCGAGCGGGAAGGGCTGCGTCGAGCTCACTTCCTCCGAGGCGGAGACGACGTCGACGCGGTGCTGATGGCGTACTTCCTGCCGTGAGGCTCAGCGCTCGAGCGCGCGCGGGAGCACGACGGACGTGAGGGTGGCCGGCCCAGCGGTGAACGCCTCCCAGCCCGGCACATCCGACTCGAGGGTCGCGAGCGCGCCGGTCGGGAGCTTCGACTCGACCTGCCGGCGGAGACGGCCGGGGAGCGCGAGCGCGAGCACGACGTCCTGCAGACCGGGGTTGTGGCCGACGAGCAGCACCTCCGCCTGATCGCCGGGAAGCGCGGCGACGAGGCGCCGGATGCGCTCCGCGCTCGCGTGGTAGAGCGACTCCTCGAACTCGACGTCCGGTGAGCCGAGCGCCGGCAGCACGAGCTCGAGCGTCTGTCGCGCCCGCGCGGCCGGCGAGCAGAGAACGAGCCCGGGCCTGACGTCTGCGGTCTCGAGGTGGCGCGCGAGCGCCGCCCCGGCGCGCCGGCCGCGCGGCGTCAGGGGCCGGTCGCGATCGGCGAGCGTCGGATCGTCCCAGGCCGACTTCGCGTGCCGCAGCAGGTGCAGCCGTCGCGCCGTGCCGGTCCTCAACTCCTGCTCCACGCGGTCGATCGTAGGGGCTGGCCGGGGCTCCGGTGGTCAGGCCTGCGGCGACGAGGTGAACGGAAGGCTCGGATGGCGAAGAACCTCGGGCAACACGTGCGCGTCGCGCTCGGGACGCCGGCGTCCTGCGCGCTCCTCGATCCCTCCGGCAGCAGCGACCGCTCCCTCGACGTGACCCTCGTCGACCTCTCCGCGGGCGGTGCCCTGATCACGGCCGGAGAGGCGCTCCTCGCCGGCCGGCCCCTGCGGCTCGCGATCCGGTCGACCGACCCGCCGATCGACCTCGCCGTGATCGGAACCGTCGTCCGCGCCGAGACCCGAGCCACCGACGGAGCCTTTCGAGCCGGGATCCGGTTCACCGTCGGCGACCCCGAGCGCGTCGCGCTGACACGCTTCGTGCTGAAGGCAGCGCGCACGACCGGCCAGGGCTCGACGCTCGTCCTGCCCGCGGCCGGCGCCGCCGCCTGACCCCGAGCCGGGCGCCGATCGTGGCGTCCGTCACGAGCAAGCGCCGTCAGCCTGGCCCAGTACGATGGCCCTCCCGTGAGCGCTCCGTTCGTCCATCTGCACGTCCACTCGGAGTACTCGATCCTCGACGGGGCCTGCCGGATCCCGGCGCTCGCCCGCAAGGCCGCCGCGCACGACATGCCGGCGGTCTCCCTCACCGACCACGGCTCGCTCGCCGGCGCCGTCGACCTCTACCGGGAGGCGCGGGCGCAGGGCATCAAGCCGGTCATCGGCTGCGAGGTCTACGTCGTCGACGACCGGGGCCGCCAGGAGAAGGGGCACGCGCACCTCACGCTCCTCGCCGAGACGAACGAGGGGTACGGGAACCTGATCAAGCTCTGCTCGCTCGGCTACCTCGAGGGCTACTACTACCGGCCGCGCGTCGACTGGGAGCTGCTCGAGCGCCACGCGCTCGGGCTCGTTGCGCTCTCGGGGTGCCTCTCGGGACGGGTGTCGCGCGCGCTCGTCGAGGGTCGGAACGGTGACGCCGAGATGGAGCTCGACCGGCTCGAGCAGATCTTCGGGCGCGAGAGCGTCTACGTGGAGCTGCAGAACGCCGGCCTCGAGATCCAGCGCCCGGTCTTCGAGCAGCTGCCCGGGCTGGCCGCGAAGCGGCGCCTGCCCCTCGTCGCCACCGGCGACGTCCACTACCTCGACGCCGGCGACGCCTACGCGCACGAGGCCCTGCTCTGCATCCAGTCCGGCGACTCGCTGAAGAACCCGAACCACTGGAAGTTCGGGACGAACGAGTTCTACTTCAAGACCGCCGAGGAGATGGCGCTCGACTTCCCCGGCCACGAGGAGGCGATGCGCCGCTCGCTCGAGATCGCCGAGCGGTGCAACGTCGAGATCGAGCTCGGCCGGATCCTGCTCCCGTCCTTCGACGTCCCCGGCGGGCGCGACGCCTTCGACTACCTCGTCGAGCTCTGCGAGAAGGGGCTTCTCCGCCGCTACGGGCGCTCGACTCCCGACCTCGACGAGCGGCTCCGGTTCGAGCTGCGGACGATCCGGGAGATGGGGTTCGCCGACTACTTCCTGATCGTCCAGGACTTCGTCGGCTTCGCGAAGCGGAGCGGTGTCCACGTCGGCCCCGGGCGCGGCTCGGCCGCCGGGTCGCTCGTCGCCTACTGCCTCGAGATCACCGACATCGACCCGATCCGCTACGACCTCCTGTTCGAGCGCTTCCTCAACCCCGGCCGCAAGTCGATGCCCGACATCGACATCGACTTCGCCGTCGAGGGCCGCGAGCGCGTGATCAACTACGTGGCCGAGAAATACGGGCGCGATCGCGTCGCGCAGATCATCACCTTCTCGACGATGGCGGCCCGCGCCGCGATCCGCGACGCCGCCCGCGTGCTCGAGATCCCCTACGGCGTCGCCGACCGGATCGCGAAGCTCGTCCCCGAAGGCCCCGGGCAGACGCTCGAGGAGGCGCTGAAGCCAGGCGAGCAGCTGCGGCAGGCCTACGACACCGAGCCCGTCGCGAAGGAGATCGTCGACCTCGCCCGTCCGCTCGAGGGGCTGCCGCGCGCCGACTCGATCCACGCCGCCGGCGTCGTCATCGGCGCGCAGCCGCTGATCGAGGTGATCCCGCTGCAGCAGAAGGGGCCCGACGCTGAGGTCGTGACCCAGTTCTCGATGGGCAACGTGGAGAAGCTCGGCCTGCTGAAGATGGACTTCCTCGGTCTGCGGAACCTCGACGTGATCGCGACGGCCGAGCGGCTCGTCGGCGACCTCGACGTCTCCCAGGTGCCGCTCGACGACCCGAAGACGTACGAGATGCTCGCCCGCGGCGACTCGACCGGCGTGTTTCAGTTCGAGTCGTCGGGCATGCGCGAGGCGCTCCGGCAGGTGAAGCCGACCGAGTTCGATGACCTGATCGCGCTCGTCGCCCTCTACCGGCCGGGCCCCATGCAGTACATCCCGACGTACGCAGCCCGCAAGGCCGGCAAGGAGCGAGTGAGCCTCCTCGACCCCCGGCTCCAGCCGATCGTCGGCTCCACGTACGGCATCTCCATCTACCAGGAGCAGTCGATGGAGATCGCGAAGCACCTCGCGGGGTTCACGCCCGCCGAGGCCGACGACCTGCGCAAGGCGATCGGGAAGAAGATCCACGAGCTGATGGCCTCGCTCAAGGGCAAGTTCATCGACGGCTGCCTCGCGAACGGCGTCTCGCAGTCGGTCGCGACGCAGCTCTGGGAGGACACCGAGAAGGCGCAGGACTACTCCTTCAACAAGTCGCACGCGGCCTGCTACGCGCTGATCGCGTTTCAGACCGCGTGGCTCAAGGCGCACCACTCCTGCGAGTACATGGCCGCTCTGATCTCGTCGGTGATGAATACGAAGGACCGCGTTCCCTTCTACGTCAACGCCTGCGACGAGATGGGCATCGACGTGCTGCCGCCCGACGTCAACTCCTCCGACGTCGACTTCGCCGTCGTCGGGGGGAAGATCCGGTTTGGCCTGAACGCCGTCAAGCACGTGGGGGAGAGCGCCGCCCAGGCGATCGTCCGTGCCCGCGCAGACGGGCCCTTCACCTCGATCTGGGAGTTCACCGAGCGCGTCGATCCGCAGGTGGTGAACAAGCGGTCACTCGAGTCGCTCGTCAAGTGCGGCGCGCTCGACTCGACCGGGAGCTCCCGGCTCGGGATGCTCTCGGTGCTCGAGCAGGCGCTCGTGCACGGGCAGAAGCTCGCGGCCGACCGGCTGATGGGCCAGTCTTCTATCTTCGACCTGGGTGGCGCCGACGACGACGCCGCGTCCGCCACCGTCCGCCGTCATCATCCTGCGATCCCCGCCGGCGAGTTCGAGAAGCCCGAGCTGCTGCGGCTCGAGAAGGAGACCCTCGGGCTCTACGTCTCGGAGCATCCGCTGCAGGGCATCCGGGAGCAGCTCCGGCGCAAGACCGACGCGACCCTCGCAGAGCTCGAGCGCCGGCGCGACGGCGAGATCGTCAACGTCGGCGGGATCGTCTCAGAGGTCAAGCACGCGACGACCAAGCGCGGAGAGCCGATGGTCTTCCTCTCCCTCGACGACCCCACCGGCACGATCGAAGCCGTCGTCTTCGCCTCCACCTTCGCCCAGGCGCGCGACCTCTGCGTGACCGAGCGGATCATCGTCGTCAAGGGACGCGTCGATCACAAGCAGCAGGGCGAGACGAAGCTCGTCGTGCTCGAGGTCAGCGGGTTCGAGGCCGTCGCCGAGCGCCGCGAGGTGCGGGTCGCGCTCGACGCCCGGCGGGCGCCCGCCGGCGTCATCCGCGAGCTCGCCCGCCTCGTGCGCGACTACCCGGGCGAGTCGTCGGTGCTGCTCTCGATCGAGACGTCGCAGGGCACGAAGACGCTCGCGCTCGGGCCCGAGTACCGCGTCACCGCCGACTCGGACTTCCTCGCCGAGGCGAAGGCGCTGCTCGGCGAGGCTGTTGTTGGTTAGCCGGGTGTGCGCGCGTCTGCTCAGCGAAGGACCGACCTAGCAGCCGCGCGCACACCCGGATCCTGAAGCCGGGCTGTGTTTGTTGCCGAGCTCTCTCGCGTCTGCTGGGCGAGGGACGGGAGGTAGCAGACGCGAGAGAGCTCGGATCCTGAAGCCGGGAACCTGCGGTTCCCTGGGACCCCTCCCTTGCGATCGGGTCTGGCACCGTGCCCCCGCGCCTTCCGCATCTGGCT
>VGCB01000101.1 GCA_016870235.1 Actinomycetota bacterium
CCGCACGCTGCGTCGCGGGCACGTGACGGCTCGCGGTCTCGCCCGCGAGCTGGCGAGGCTCTGGGACATCCCTGCCGCCGAGCTCCTCGAGCGGACACGGCGGACCGACCGTCAGCGGGCGCTGCCGGCACGCGAGCGGCGCGGCAACGTGCGCGGCGTCTTCGCGGCGCCGCGCCCGGTGCCGCGAACGGTCTGCCTCGTCGACGACGTGTACACGACGGGATCGACGGCGAATGCCTGCGCTTCTGCCCTTCGCCGACAGGGGGCGGACACGGTGTGGGTGGTTACGCTCGCCCGGGCGGTTCGCTAGTGCGCCAGGAGGCCGCACTGACGGAACCAAGCATGGTAGTGCGGCATCTCGCGACTATGGTTTCCGGTCTGTGGTTGTGAGACGCCGCAGTCGCGCGATACTGTCGCTGAGAGTCGAACAGAAGGGAGACGGCGATGAACGTGCAGGTGACGATGCGATACGGTCATGTGAACGACGCCGTCAGGAGCTACGTCGAGCGCAAGTTCACGAGGCTCGGCCGCCGGCTCGCGGACGGCACGCTCGTCGAGGTCGTGCTCGATCGGGAGCACAACCCCAAGATCCCGGACGACCACGTGGTCGAGGCCGAGGTGCACGTCAAGGGGCCGAACGTGATCGCTCGGGAGGCGGCACCGACGTACGAGGCGGCCGTCGACCTCGTCGTGGACAAGCTCGAGCGGCAGATCGACCGGGCACGCGACAAGGCGAACGACCGCCGCCGGAGGGCGCAGGGCCTGAAGTCGATCCCGGTCGCCGACGAGGCCCCCTCCGGGCCTGGGGTCGCCGAGGAGCCGGCGGCCTGAGCGATCCGACGCGGCCGCCGTACGACACGAGGCCGCGGTGGGGCGAGGTCGGGATCCACGGCGTCCACCGGCCCCGCGAGTGGGACGCGGTCGTGACCGCCGTCGCGCCCGGCGTCGAGGGCGACGAGGCGGCTGCCGTCGTGCTCGCGAACGGCGACGTCGTCATCGAGCACGGCGATCCCGGAGACCGCCTCGGGAGCCTGCTCGAGGCTGTCCGGCTCGATCCCCCCTACCGCGCGTCGCTCCGCCGGCTCGACGGCGACACGTGGGCGGTCGGCGCCAACCGGATCGACGTCGTCCACCTCGCAGACGATCCGGGCGGTGAGCAGATCGACGCCGTCTGGGACGGAGCCGAGCTGACCGTCCGCGTCGACGGCACGCCGCGCCTCGTCCGCCTGCCCGAGCTCGGCCGCGACCGCCGCTTCGGGGGCGGGCCATGGGCGGCGACGCTGATCCGGCTTCAAGGATCTGCCTGGGAGGCCGAAATACATCCCCTGTAGGTGCGAACCGCCGGACGGCGACGAGCGAGGAGGACAGGGATGGGCGAGGAATGTCTCGGACACGGCCGGCGGCAGACGCCGTCAGTGCGTGAAGCGCGCGTAAAGGCTGCGAAGGCAGCCGAGCCCATGCCGGTACCCTCCAGCTGATGCCCAACGACTTCGGGAAGTTCGAGAAGATCCTCCGTCTCGGGGAGGGTCGGCGGGTCAAGAAGCTCGCGGAGCAGGCGACGTACGTCGCCTCGCTCGAGCCCGACTACGAGGGCCTCTCCGACACCGATCTCCGCGCCGCCTCGCTGGCGCTGCGCGAGCGCGTCGCGAACGGCGAGTCGCTCGACGACGTGCTGTACGAGGCCTTCGCCCTCGTGCGCGAGGCGCGCAAGCGCGAGTCGGGCCAGCGGCTCTTCGACGTCCAGATGATGGGCGGGATCGTCCTCCACGAGGGCGACATCGCCGAGATGCGCACCGGCGAGGGCAAGACGTTCGTCGCGAGCCTCGCGCTCTACCTCAACTCGCTCTCGGGCGAGAACGTGCACCTCGTCACCGTCAACGACTACCTGGCGAAGCGCGACGCCGAGTGGAACCGGCCCGTCTACGAGCGCCTGGGCGTCACGGTCGGGTTCATCCAGAACATGATGCCCTTCGCCGAGCGCCGCCTCGCGTACGGCTGCGACATCACGTACGGCACGAACTCCGAGTTCGGGTTCGACTACCTCCGCGACAACATGGCCGTGTCCGTCGAGGGGATGGTGCAGCGCGGGCACACGTTCGCGATCGTCGACGAGGTCGACTCGATCCTGATCGACGAGGCGCGCACCCCGCTGATCATCTCCGGCGAGCCGGAGACGGCGGCCAAGACCTACTACGACTTCGCGCGCGTCGTCAGGGAGCTCGAGGGCGTCCCGACGAACCGCAAGGTGATGAAGGGCGAGGACGAGACGGAGCTCTCCGGCGCCGACTTCACGTTCGACGAGAAGTTCAAGACCGTGTCGCCGTCGCAGATGGCGATCGAGAAGGTCGAGCAGGCGCTCGGGATCGACAACCTCTACGACCCGCGGAACGTCCAGCTCGTCAACCACCTGACCCAGGCCCTGAAGGCGCAGTCGCTCTACAAGGTGGACGTCGACTACGTGATCCAGGACGGCGAGGTCAAGATCGTCGACGAGTTCACCGGTCGCATCATGGAGGGCCGCCGCTGGAGCGAGGGCCTGCACCAGGCGATCGAGGCGAAAGAGGGCCTGGGGATCCGCGAGGAGAACGTCACGCTCGCGACGATCACGCTCCAGAACTACTTCCGCCTCTACGACAAGCTCGCCGGCATGACCGGCACCGCGAAGACCGAGGAGAAGGAGTTCGTCGAGATCTACGGCCTCAGCGTGGTCGAGATCCCGACCAACGTCGCCATCGCGCGTCTCGACGAGAACGACTTCATCTTCAAGACCAAGCACGCGAAGTGGAACGCCGTGCTCGAGGACATCGTCGAGCGCCACGAGAAGGGCCAGCCCGTGCTCGTCGGCACGATCGCGGTCGAGACCTCCGAGTACCTGGCCGAGCTCCTCAAGCGCCGCGGCGTCCCGCACAGCGTGCTGAACGCGAAGGAGCACGAGCGCGAGGCGGAGATCATCCAGCACGCCGGCGAGCTCGGCGCCGTCACGATCGCCACCAACATGGCCGGCCGCGGCGTCGACATCAAGCTCGCCGACGGCGTCAAGCTGCTCGGCGGCCTCTACGTGCTCGGCACCGAGCGGCACGAGTCGCGCCGCATCGACAACCAGCTCCGGGGTCGCTCCGGCCGTCAGGGCGACCCGGGCGAGACGCGGTTCTACCTGTCGGCGCAGGACGACCTCGTCCGGCTCTTCGCCGGCGATCGCATCCACGGGATCATGGAGCGCTTCAAGATCCCGGACGACCAGCCGATCGAGGCGTCGATCCTCTCGAAGCAGATCGAGACCGCCCAGAAGAAGGTCGAGGAGCAGAACTTCGTCGCGCGCAAGAACGTCCTCAAGTACGACGACGTCATGAACTCGCAGCGCATGGTCATCTACGAGCAGCGCCAGCGCGTGCTCGCGGGCGACGACCTCTCCGGCGAGATCCACGAGTGGATCGGCGAGGTGATCGCCGCCAACGTCGCCCAGTTCACCTCCGACGACTCGTCCGACGCATGGGACCACGACGGGCTGATCAACCAGATGCAGGCGCTCTACGGCACCGACATCACGATCGAGGAGCTCTCGGAGGAGGTCGACGTCCGCAGCCGCGACGCCCTCGTCGAGGAGTTCGTCGCCGACGCCCAGGACGTCTACGCCGAACGCGAGGAGCGGTTTGGCCCCGAGCTGGCGCGCGAGATCGAGCGCTTCGTGATCCTCCAGGTCGTCGACAGCCGCTGGCGCGAGCACCTCGAGTCGATGGACTACCTCCGCGAGGGCGTCCACCTTCGCGCCATGGCCCAGAAGGACCCGCTCGTCGAGTACCGCGGCGAAGGCCACGCGATGTTCGAGGAGCTGAGCAAGGTGATCCGCGAGGAGGTCGTGCTCACCCTCTTCCACGTCGAGGTCGAGATCCAGGGAGACGACGGAGGCGCCGGCACCGCCCAGCACCCCGAGCTGACCCCGCACGGGCCCTCCGGCAACCTCTCGTACGAGCACGAGACCCACGCCGGCGCCGAGGTGATCGCCGCCGCCGGCGGCGCCGCCGTCGGAGCGACCGCGCTCGCCGAGCCCCCCGCGCCCCAGCAGGTCGTGAACGAGCACCGCGACGTCGGCCGCAACGACCCCTGCTGGTGCGGCTCCGGCAAGAAGTTCAAGAAGTGTCACGGCGCGTGAGTGGCGCTTCCTCAGGCGGAGCCTGAGGAAGCGCCACTCACGCGCCTGATGCTTGCTGGGCCGAGCTCTCTCGCGTCTGCTGAGTGAGGGACCGACGTAGCAGACGCGAGAGAGCCCGGATCCTGAAGCCGGGAACCTGCGGTTCCCTGGGACCCCTCCCTTGCGATCGAGTCTGGGCACCGTGCCCGTGCCTCTTCCGCGTCTGGCTTCAGCCAGACGCGTCTGCAGGAACAAGGCAGTCTGCACGGGATCGGGCTCGGTGCTCTGACGCCCTGGTGGTCGACGGCGTCCGTCGGGTCGCGTCTGGCTGAAGCCAGACGCGGAAGCGGCGAGGCGCAGGATCCGAGTGCAGGAGGGGTTCCCTAGGGGAACCTCGTTCCCCTGGCTTCAGGAAACGAATCGAACGAACCGAGCCCCAGCCCTACAACAGTGGGGCCGTGTTCTCGCGCGTCTGGTACGTCGGTCCCTCACCCCACCAGACGCGCGAGAACACGGCCAAGCACTCAATCAAGGACGCGTCTGGCTGAAGCCAGACGCGGAAAGGCAGATGCGTGACCCGAATCCCGGAGGGGTTCCCAAGGGGAACCCCGTTCCCCTGGCTTCAGGAAACGAATCGCCCGAACCGAGCCCCAGCCCTACAACAGTGGGGCCGTGTTCTCGCGCGTCTGGTACGTCGGTCCCTAGCCAACCGGACGCGCGAGAACACGGCCGAGCAGGCAATCAACAACAGCGGCCAGGCCGTTCTAGGCGATCTGCCGTGCCGCCGCCAGCCACTCCGGCGGCACGAGCTTCAGCGAGCCGGTCGCCTCGTCGAGCGACACGTCGACGACGCGGTCGCCGCGGAGCGCGGCCATCCGGCCGAAGCGGCTCTCGTGCGCGAGGCGGGCAGCGAGCAGGCCGAATCGCGTGGCGAGGACGCGGTCGCGGGCGGTCGGCGTCCCCCCTCGCTGCACGTGACCGAGCACCGTCACGCGCGTCTCGTAGCCGGTCGCGCGCGCGATCTCGTCCGCCACGACCGAGCCGATCCCGCCCAGGCGGACGTAGCCGTACGCGTCGCTCCCCTGCGAGACGGCCTCCTGCTCGCCGGAGCGGCGGGTGAGCGCGTAGCCCTCGGCGACGACGACGATCGAGTAGGAGCGGCCACGCTCGTGGCGCTCGCGGATCGCGTCGCACGCGTCCTCGATCGGCAGGCTGTCCTCCGGCACCAGGATGACGTCGGCGCCGGCCGCCATGCCGGCGTGCAGCGCGATCCAGCCGGCGTTCCGGCCCATCACCTCGACGACCATGATCCGGTTGTGCGACTCCGCCGTCGTGTGGAGCCGGTCGATCGCCTCGCAGCACACCTGCACGGCGGTGTCGAAGCCGAACGAGTAGTCGGTCGCGCCGATGTCGTTGTCGATCGTCTTCGGCACCCCGACGACGGGGACGCCATGCGCGCCGTGCAGGCGATGCGCGATCGCGAGCGTGCCCTCGCCGCCGATCGCGACGACGGCGTCGAGCCGGAGCTCGGCGATCCCGGCGAGTGTGCGCTCGACGCCTCGCTCCTCGAGGAAGGGATCGAAACGCGCCATCCCGAGGATCGTGCCGCCGCGAGGCAGGATCCCGGAGACGGCGCTGCGATCGAGCTCGACGACGTCGCGGTCGACGATCCCGCGCCAGCTGTGGCGGATGCCGACGATCTCGTGGCCGAGATCCGCTCCCCGCCGCGTGACGGCGCGGATGACGGCGTTGAGCCCGGGGCAGTCGCCGCCGCCGGTGAGGACGCCGATTCGCATCTCGGAACCCTATCGGGGGTACGCTGCCTCGCATGCGGAACGCGGTCGCGGCGGCACTCGGCGCCGCTCTCCTCGCCGTCACCGCAGCCGGCTGCGGTGGCGACAGCAGCTCGTCCTCCCGGACGGGCACGGCCGCGACCGCGCCGGCGGCCGAGTGCCCGAAGGCCTGGCGCGGCGACTGGCAGCAGATCGCGAACCGCATCCAGGCGTCCGTCTACTGCCCATCCTGGATGCCGCCGCCGCTCGACGGGGCGATCGAAGGCGAGTACAGCAACGTGTCGGGCGTCAGCGACGATCGCAGCTATCTCGTCAGCTTCCTCTTCCTCGACCGCGAGGCAGGAGGCGTCGCCGGCGAGATCCACGTCAACTTCCGGGGCTACCCGGGCTCCACGGAGATCCCGACCTGCGAGGACACGCGCACCGACCGCGGCAAGACGACCCGCGTCGAGATCCCGTGCTTCAGCGACCCGCGGGGGATCAAGGAGGTCGGCGGGGAGGAAGTGACGGTCTACACGGTCAACCAGGGCATCGACCAGTGGCACGTGCTGTACGCCTGGGAGCACGACGCGAGCCTCTACACCGTCAGCCAGCACGTGATCGCCCCGACGCCGCTGACGAAGGCGATGCGAAACCTCGACCGTGTCATGCGCGGCCTCGAGCGCCTCGAACCGGCGACGTGAGAGTCACGCGCGGACGCCTGCTCGGCGGCGCGGCGGCCTCGGCGCTCGGTGCTGCCGGCGTCTACGAGCTCGTCGACCGGATCGGCAGCAAGCCCGCCCGCCCGGCCGCGACCGGCACGCCGATCGAGCAGCACGTCCTCACAGGCGTGCGGATCGTCGACGACGCCGGCGTCGAGGTCGTCGTGCCCCCTTTGCACCATCGCGTCGTCACGGCGTCCGTGCGCGCCGATCCCGGCCGCCGCGCCCTCCGGGACGCGCGCGCCGAGCTCGAGCGCCTGCTCGCTGCGCTGGACGCCGACTATCCGCCGACGCCGGCCGGGCTCGGCGTCACCGTTGCCTGGGGCCTTCCGTGGTTCCGCACCGCTCTCGGCGGCGCGCTCCTCGCGAAGCTCCCGCGCGACCGCCGCGCCACCGGCACGCGCGGGCGCGATGTCCTCGTGCTCGAGGACGCCGAGCGATTCCCGAGCGACCCCGACGACACGATCCTGGAGGCGAACGACGTCGCCGTGCTCCTGCGCAGCGATCGGCTGGAGGCGATCGAGGATGCGCACGGGCGGCTCTTCGCCGGCGTCGGGCGCGAGCTCTTCCGGGTCACGAGCATCCGCAAGGGCTTCGCCGGGGGCGGCTTCGACGGCGGCACCGGCATCCCCAAGCAGCGAGCGGTCGCGGCCGGGATCACAGGCGCGGAGCTGATCCCCGACGGCGCCGAGCTCTTCCTCGGCTTCACGTCCACGCAGAGCCACGCGCTCGGCCCGCCCGCGATCGCGAACTTCGAGACGCTCGGCTACGTCGAGCTCGGCGACTCCAGGCTCGTCGGCGGCACGCACATGCACCTCTCGCGCATCGACGAGAACCTCAACGCCTGGTATCTCAACTTCGACCACCGCGAGCGCCTCGACACGACGTTCCGACCCGGGCTCGACGTGCCGCCGGAGCAGCTGACCGTGCCGCAGGGCCCCGACGACGTCCAGACCGCCGACCAGCTCCGCGACGACTACGCCCGCCACCGCCGGATCGGCCACTCCGGCTCGCTGCAGCCGGCGTCCCGCCTCGACCGCCAGACCGTGGGCCCCGACGGCACCGTCTACCCGAAGGGCACCGCCGTCCCCCACCGGGCCGACTTCAACACCCTCGACAACCCGTTCGCCTGGAGCGCGGATCCGGCGCGCGATCGCATGAGCGACGCCCCGTCCGCCGGCGTCCACTTCGTGATCTTCAACCCGACCTCCGACGACTTCCGCCGCGTCCGCCTCGCCATGGACGGCGTCCTCCCGGACGGGACGGAGCTCGGCTTCGACGCGCGCTCGCGCGGCCAGGGGTTCAACGCGATCCTCCGCACGACGCACCGGCAGAACTTCCTCGTGCCGCCCCGCGGCGAGCGCTCGTTCCCGCTCGTCCTTCCCTGACCGCGTCCGAGCCGGCGGGAATACGTGCCCGCGTCCGGGTGTCCTCGTGGGTATGCCGGATCACACGAGAAGGAGTCATCGCATGATCAGGACGCTCGTGCCGCGCCCG
>VGCB01000102.1 GCA_016870235.1 Actinomycetota bacterium
GCTCGGACTTGACGTGGATGTCGTTCATCACCTCGGGCGTGAAGATCCTGCTCTGCCCGAGGACGTCCCTGGCTCCGGGTGCCTCGCTCATCTAGATCACCAGCTTCCGCTCGGCAGGCTCGAGCGAGTCGTAGTTGTAGAGCACCTTGCCACACACGAACTTCTGCAGCGCGGGCGGTGAGCCGAGCCCGTAGATCCGGAACTTCCGCTCGATGAACTCGGTGTCGGCCTCCGTCCACTCGCCCGGGACGCAGTCGATCCCGAGCGACTTCACCTTGCCGCCGACGTAGATCGTGCCGTCGTACATCGAGTCGCCGAGGCCGGGGCCGACGTCGCCGAGGATGATCTGGCGGCCGCGCTGCATCATGAACCCGTTCATCGAGCCGGCGTCGCCGCAGACGATGATCGTCCCGCCCTTCTGGTCGATGCCCGTGCGTGCGCCGACACGGCCCTTGACGACGAGGTCGCCGCCGCGCATCGCCGCGCCCGTGAGCGAGCCGGCGTTCGAATCGACGACGACGACACCGCTCATCATGTTCTCGCACGCGGACCAGCCGACCCTGCCCTTGATGTGGATCTCGGGCCCGTCGACGATCCCGCAGCCGAAGTAGCCGAGCGAGCCGTTGAACGTGATCCGGCAGCGCCTGAGGATGCCGACGGCGAGCGAGTGACGCGACTGCGGGTTGTCGACGACCACCTCCTTCACGCCCTCCTCGTAGAGGAGGCGGCGGAGCTCGAGGTTGATCGTCCGCGTCGTCAGATCCTTCGCGTCGAAGCGCGCGACGCCGCCGTCGACGGTCGCGATCCGCGGTGCGTCCGCGATCGGCTCGGCAAGCCCCCTGGCGTCGTAGGTGATCCGCGTCTCGCCTACCGCTGCCACACCAGCACCTCGCGCTCGTAGGGGTCGTAGGTCTCGATCTCGTGGTCGACGAGCTGGCGGATGGCGATCTCCTCCGAGGCGAGTGCGACCAGCTCGTCCGATTCGTAGAGGACGAGCGGCTTCGCCGCGAGCTCGTCCTTCGCGACGCCGAGCTCGTCCTTCGTCACGGCGATGTAGGTGAACACGCCGTCGAGCTCCTCGAGCGACCGGTGCATCGCGTCCGAGAGGCTCGATCCCTTGTCCATCTCCTCGGCGAGGTAGACGGCGATGATCTCCGAGTCGCACTCGGACATGAACCGGCGCCCCGCGCGCTCGAGACGTCGACGCCAGTAGAAGTAGTTCGTCAGCTGACCGTTGTGGACGACGGCGACGTCCGAGTACGGATACGCCCAGTACGGGTGGGCGCCGGCGATGTCCACCTCCGACTCGGTCGCCATGCGTACGTGACCGATCGCGTGGGTGCCGGTGAAGTCGTCGAGGCCGTACTGCCGGTGGACGGTCTCCGCGTCGCCGAGGTCCTTGACGATCTCGAGCGAACGGCCCAGCGAGAGCACCTCGGCCTCCGGGATGTCCTCGACGAGATCGGTGAGCAGCTTCAGCCCGCCGTCGAAGTCGAAGCCGACGCGGAAGGCGTACGGCGTCTCCTCCTCGACCACGTGGACGCGAGCGCCGAGCGCCGCGAGCCGCGACTCGACCTCGTAGCGGTGCCGGCGCAGGCGATCCTCGAACTCGAAGTCGCGCGGCGTGTTCGCGTCGGCCAGCTTGAACCGCATCACGAACTCGCCCTGCGGCGGCGCCCCGTACAGCGCGTACCCCGTGGAGTCGGGGCCGCGGTGCTTCATCGACTGCAGCATCCGGGTCATCTCGACGCCGATCGGATGCTTGGCGCCGTCCCGGTAGATGATGCCCGCTATTCCGCACATCGCTCGTCGTCTCCGCAGCTCTAGGGAAGGACGTCCAGGTACTCGTTCACGTCCCAGTCCGAGACGGTGGCGCAGTATCGCTCCCACTCGTCCCGCTTGTAGTGCCTGAAGACGTTGTACATGTCGCCCGGCATGGCCGCCTTGATCACCTCGTCGGCGTCGAGCGCGTCGAGGGCGTCGCCGAAGGTCATGGGGATCTTCTCGACCTCCTTGCCGCCGGCCATCGCCTCGTAGATGTTGCGCTCCTCGGGCGGGCCAGGATCGAGCTGGCGCTCGATGCCGTCGCGCATCGCCGCGATCAGCACGGCCATCGAGAGGTACGGGTTGACGGCAGAGTCGACGGAGCGGTACTCGAAGCGTCCAGGAGCCGAGACACGGAGTGCGGTCGTGCGGTTCTGGAAGCCCCAGTCGGCGAAGACGGGAGCCCAGAAGCCCGTGTCCCAAAGCCGCCGGTAGGAGTTGACGGTCGACGCGGTGACCGCCGTCAGGGCACCGAGATGCTCGAGGATGCCACCGATCGCCCACTGACCGAGCTGGCTCGGCAGGCGCTGGTCGGCGCTCTCGGGCAGGAAGACGTTCTCGTCGCCGCGCCAGAGGGAGATGTTGTGGTGGCAGCCGTTCGCGGAGACGCCCATGAACGGCTTCGGCATGAAGCACGGGAAGACGTCGAGCTCGCGGCCCACCTGCTTTGCGATCTGCCGGAAGGTCGAGAGGTTGTCGGCAGTCCGCTCGGCGCGGTCGAAGTTGAAGTTGAGCTCGATCTGGCCGGGGGCGTCCTCGTGGTCGCCCTGGATCATGTCGAGGCCCATCGCCTCCCCGTACTCGATCATCTTGTGGATGATCGGCTGGAGCTGCGAGAACTGGTCGATGTGGTAGCAGAACGGCTTCGTGACGCCGGCGACGTCGGGGGTTCCGTCGGCCTTGTTCCTGAGCCACATCATCTCGGGCTCGGTACCGGCGCGCAGATGGAGGCCGGTCTCGGCTTCGAACGCGGCCTGCGCGCGCTTCAGGTTGGCGCGGCAGTCGGCGGTGAAGTGGCCGCCGGGATCCTCGCGCTCCTCCCGGTTCCGAAACGTCGTACACCACACGCGGGCCACCTTCCGGTCCCACGGCAGCACCTGGAACGTGTCGGGCTCGGGCAGCCCGACGAGCTCGTGCGCCTCCGGCCCGTACCCGATGTAGTCGCCGTGCCGGTCGACGAAGAGGTTCGCGACCGAGCCGTAGACGAGCTGGAAGCCCTTCGCGGCCATCGACTCCCAGTGCTTCGCCGGTACGCCCTTGCCCATGATTCGGCCGGTGACGGAGACGAACTGGTAGTAGACGTAGGTGATGCCCTCCGCGTCGATCTGCTCGCGGACTGCCGTGACCTGGTCGTCGCGACCGGGCTCGGCGAGGAAAAGCTCAAGGTCGGTGGGCATGCCCCCCCGTATCCTCCTTCCACCCCACGGGGCCGCCGTCTGATCGGGAAATGCGAGGTGAGTCTACTCGTCCCCGCACGACTTGCGAACGTCGCCGACTCAATAGAGGAACATGGGCTTGCCGGCGACGTGCCTGACCTTGGGCCGGTACTCGGCGACGTCGTAGAGCTCGTCGACGTCGACCCGCCGCACGCCGTCACGCGTGGCGTTGATCGGCACGGACGTGTACGTGCCCGAGCGAAGCGCAACCATGCGTCCCGACGCTCCTTCGAGCGCCAGGTCGGCGGCCATGACGGCGTAGTTCGTCGCCACCATCAGGTCGAGCGAGTCGGGCGAGCCGGAGCGCATCAGGTAGCCGACGACCTGGACGATCATCTCCTCCCCGGTGCGCTCCTTGAGGAGGGCAGCCGTGAGCTCGCCGATGCCGCCGAGCTTGCGATGGCCGTAGGCGTCCTCCTCGCCCGAGAGCACCATCGCACCGCCGGCGATGCGCGCTCCCTCCGACACCGTCACCATCGCCTAGTTGGAAGGGTTGCCGCGCTTGTCGGCGAGGAGCAGCGCGCCGAGCTTGTCGACGTCGAACTCGACCTCGGAGATCACGGCCCGGTCGACGCCTGCGAGGTAGGCCGTGATCAGCGAGGTCTCGCCGCTGTAGCGGCCGAAGAGCTCGACGACGGCGATGCGCTCGTGCGAGCCGGTGGACGTGCGCAGGTTGTGGATGAACTGGACGCCGCGGGTGATCGCTGTCGAGAAGCCGATGCAGTAGTCGGTGCCGTGGACGTCGTGTCCATCGTCTTCGGGATCGCGATCACCGGGACGCCCTCGTCGTGGAGGCGGAGCGCGTACGAGAGCGTGTCGTCGCCGCCGATCGGGATCAGGACGTCGAGGCCCAGGCGCTCGACCACGCGAAGCGCGTGGTCCGTGAAGTCGTCTGGTCCCTCACCGACGGCCCGCCCGGCCAGGTGCGCGGGCACCTCGGAGGCGCGCACGCGGCTCGGGTTGGTGCGCGAGGTGTGGAGGAACGTGCCGCCGGTGCGGTCGATCGTGCGGACGACGGCAGGTGTCAGCTCCTGGAACCACTCGCCGCTCGTGGAGTGGTCGTCGAGGTCGTGCGCGAGCAGTGCCGACCAGCCGCGGCGGAGGCCGACCACCTCGTGACCGGCTGCGCAGACCCGGTTGACGACGGCCTTGATGCACGGGTTGAGCCCCGGGACGTCGCCACCGCCGGTGAGGATCCCGACACGCATGCCACCAGCGTAGTTCGACCGGGGTCCGGTCGCTTTCCGTGCGGCGGGCCGTGTGGCACGCTGTGGCGATGGTTCGTCGCCTCGCCCTGCTCGTCGCGATGCTGGCCTTGCTGCTCGCCTCGGGCGCGACGGCCGCAGACTCGAAGCGGGTCGCGGAGATGAAGCACGTCGTCCGCGAGTGGAGCCGGATGCTGAACGCGGGCGACAACGCCGGGCTCGCGCGCCTCTTCAAGCTCCCCGTCACGATGGAGCAGGCCTTCCTCGCGTACCGCCTGAAGACGAAGCAACACGTCGCCCTCTGGCACAACGGTCTGCCGTGCTCGGGTCGCATCCGGTCGATCACCGTCAAGGGCAACAAGGCGACGGCCGTCTTCGTCCTCGGCCACCGCCCGACGAGCCGGTGCAACACCCCCGGCGGTCTCGCCGCCGCCGAGTTCGAGATCGTGGACGGGAAGATCGTCCACTGGGTGCAGGTGCCCGTCCCCGACCCGCCTGCGCTTCCCGATCCGGCGACCTGAGTCCCGATCTACGTCGCGCTCCACTCCATGTCCGACAGGTGCGCGAGGGCGAGGACGAGCGAGTGGGTTCCGCGGTCGCCGCGGCCCTGCGCTTGCGCCGCGACGTAGAGCTGCTCGGCGAGAGCGAGGCCGGGCAGCGAGAGGCGCATCCGGCGCGACTCGGCGATCGCGATCCCGAGATCCTTGACGAAGTGGTCGACCTTGAAGCCGGGCTCGAAGTCGCCGCGAAGCATCCGGGGTGCGTAGTTCGCGAGCGACCACGAGCCCGCCGCGCCGCCGCCGATCGTGTCGAGGACGCGCTGCACGTCGAGGCCGGCGCGCTGCGCGTAGAGCAGCGACTCGCAGACGCCGATCATCCCGGTCGCGATCGCGATCTGGTTCGCCATCTTCGTGTGCTGGCCGGCGCCCGGGCCTCCCTCGTGGACGATCGTCTTCCCCATCCGCTCGAGCAGTGGCCGGACGCGCTCGAGCGCCTCGGCGTCGCCGCCGACCATGATCGAGAGCGCCGCGTTGCGGGCCCCGACGTCGCCGCCCGAGACGGGCGCGTCGAGCGCCGCCACTCCGCGGGCGGCCGCCGCCGCGTGGATCTCGACGGCCAGCGACGGCTCGCTCGTCGTCATGTCGACGAGCACCGCCCCTCGCCGCGCGGACTCGAGCGCGCCGCCTGCGCCGAGGATCACGTTGCGGACGTCGGCCGGGTACCCGACGATCGTGAAGATCGCGTCGGCGCCGTCGGCAGCCTCGGCAGGCGTGTCGCACCAGGTCGCGCCGGCCGCGACGAGCGGCTCGGCACGGCTGCGGGTTCGACTCGACACGCGCACCGGGTGACCGGCCGCAAGGAGGTGACCGCACATGGAGGCGCCCATGACGCCGGTACCGATCCACGCGACCTGCTCGAGCGTCGCCATCGCTCAGGCGTCCAGGACGCGGATCGCGCCCGTCGGGCAGCTCCGCTCCGCGCGACGGAGCGTCTCCTCGTCCGCTGCCTCGGGGTCACGCACCACCGCCACGTCGTCGACGAGCTCGAACGCGCCCGGCGCGAGCCGCTCGCAGTCGCCCGAGCCGATGCAGAGCTCCGCGTCGACCTCGATCCTCAACCCGTGTCCCACGACCTGCTCCTTTCGTCGTTTGCTCAGTCCTGGAGGGAGGCGAGCGCGTCCTCCCACGTCGCACCCGCCTCGATCGCCTTCCTGCTCCGCAGCAGGAGCTTCGGAGCGTCCACGGCGAGCGCGCCGACGACGCGCCCGTCCTCCCGGTACCAGGCGAGGAAGGGTGCCGACCCGATCGTGCCGTCGACCGCGGCGACGTCGGGGCTCGCGACGCCGACGAACTGGATGCGCACGCCGTACTGATCCGACCAGACGAAGTTGGAGCCGCGGAACGGGCCCGTGTCCTCGCCGATCAGGCCGCGCGCGACGTGGCCAGCCTGCTCGGAGGCGTTCGTCCAGTGCTCGACGCGCATCCTGCGGCCGCCGAAGAGCGCGTTCGGCCAGCTGCAGACGTCGCCGATCGCGCTGACCCCCGGCGCCGAGGCGCGCAGGCGGTCGTCGCAGACGACGCCGTTGCCGAGCTCGAGCCCGGAGCCCTCGAGCCAGGCCGTCGCCGGGACGGCGCCGACGCCGACGACGACGAGATCCGGCTCGATCGCCGTGCCGTCGGTGAGGTGGAGGCGCCCGGCACGCGCGCCGTCCCGCTCGACCCGCTCGACCGTGACGCCGAGGCGCAAGTCGGTCCCGTTCTCGCGGTGCAGCGCCGCGAAGCCGTTGCCGAGCTCGGCGCCGAGCACGCGCTGCAGCGGCACCGGATCGAGCTCGAGAACGGTCACGTCGATCCCGCGCTCCCGCGCCGCGGACGCGATCTCGGAGCCGATGAAGCCGGCGCCGACGACGACCACGTGGCCCGCGTGCACGAGATCGTCCCGGAGCCGGATCGCCTCGTCGAGCGTCCGCAGCGTCATCGCGTTCTCGAGCCCGTCGAAGAGCGGAAGGCTGCGCGCGACCGACCCGGTCGCGATCACGAGCTCGTCGTACCCGACGGGCCCGGCGTCGGTCGCGAGCTCCCTGCGCGCGGAGTCGAGACCCGTCGCGCGCACGCCGAGTCGCAGGTCGAGATCGAGCTCGCCGAGGCGCTCGCGCGGTCTCAGCGCGACGCTCTCGGGATCGCGGAGGCCGAGCAGCACGTCCTTGGAGAGGGGCGGCCGGTCGTAGGGCGGGACGTCCTCCTCGCCGACGAGCACGATCTCGTCCTCCCAGCCGAGCCGCCGGAGCGTCTCGGCGACCCGGAGGCCCGCGAGGCCGGCACCCGCGACGACGACACGCCTGCTGCTCACGCTCCGCACGTTATCGGGCACGACGTCCCCGGTTCGATAGGCTCGTCACCCCCGATCCCGACCCGAGCGAGGAGCACCCGATGAAGGCGATCGTCCTGCGCGAGCTAGGTGGGCCGCGGCAGCTCTCACTCGAGGAGCTGCCCGAGCCCGAGCCCGCCGAGGGCGAGGTCGTCGTGCGGCTCGCCGCGGCGGCGCTGAACCGGCGGGATCTCTTCATCACCCACGGCCTCTACCCGGGCATCGTGCTCCCCAACGTCCTCGGCTCGGACGGGACGGGAGCCGTGATTCGCAGCGGGGAGGGCGCCGACGGCGCTCCCGCCGGGGACGTCGTGATCCTGCCGTCGCTCGGCTGGGGCGACGACCCGCGCGCCCCGCTCCCGTCGTTCACGATCCTCGGCGTCCCGAAGCACGGCACGTTCGCGGAGCAGATCGCGGTGCCGGCGGAGAACGTCTTCCCGAAGCCGGCGCACCTGACGGTGAACGAGGCAGCGGCGCTTCCGCTCGGCGGCGTCACCGCGTACCGGGCGCTCGTCACCAAGGGCGGGCTCCGCGCGGGCGAGCGCGTCCTCGTTCCCGGCATCGGCGGCGGCGTCGCGACGATGTGCGTCCAGTTCGCCGCCGCGCTCGGCGCCGAGGTCTGGGTGACGTCGGGGCGCGCGGAGAAGGTCGAGCGGGCAAAGGAGCTCGGCGCGGCCGGGGGCCTGGTCACCGGCAGCGACGACTACCCCGCCCAGCTCAAGAGCCTCACGGGATCGTTCGACCTCGTCGTCGACTCGATCGGCGGAGCGCTCTTCAAGGACCTCG
>VGCB01000103.1 GCA_016870235.1 Actinomycetota bacterium
GCCGCCATGGTGGCCGCCGCCGGCCTCGGCCGCCTGGAAGGCTCCGGCCCAGGCGCTGATGCCGACGCCGACGACGAGCACCACCACGGCGGACGATCCCGCGAGTCGCCGCCGGCGGGTGCCGCCTGCCGGCGAGACGACGACGGCGAGGGCGCCGAGCTCGAGAAGCTTCGTCGCGAGCCCGACCTGATCCGGCGCCTCGCCACCGAGATGCACGACTCCATAGGCGAGAAGCGATGCGGTGAGCACGAGACCGCCGAGGAGCCGCCACGGCCGTCCGGCGACGAGCCGGACGGCCGTTCCCCCGAGCAGCAACGCGTCGGCGAGGAAGAGGAGCGTGCGCGCCGAGCCGCCGTGGCCGGCGACAAGGCCCAGGTGGGCGAGCGCGGACGCGGCGAGCATCCAGGCTGCGAACCGCTCGGGCACGGGCAGCGCGCGATATCCCGCGAGGAGACGCGCAGCCCGACCGCGACCCGAGGCTCCGAGCAGCCGCAGGGAGAGGGCGACAACCGGCGTCGCGAGGGCCGCCACGAGCGCGGGCACGTGCTCGGACGCGACGCCGTAGAGCGAGCTGCCGCCGCCAGCCTCGAGGCCCGCGGCGCCATGCGCAACCACGAGAGCGCTCACGACACCGTCCCGAGAGCCTTCGGACGCCGCGCGAACGCGACCCTCGCTGCGGGCCGCCGCAGCAACCAGATCACCGCGACCGGCAGGACGAGCCGGGTCAGCAGCGACACGAGCTCGAGCGGCCGGTGCAGGAACGCGAGCGCAAGGCCAAGGTCGACGAGCGCGAAGAGGAGCACGGAGCCCTCCCCGACGAGCACCACCCGGCGCGCGTGTCGTCGCCGCGCGCCGAGAGCGGCGGCAAGCCAGAGCGTCAGCGCGGCCGACGCGACCGTGACGATCGCGGTCGGGCCGAGCGCGACGAGGCCGCCCGAGAACACCCCCCAGATCGCGACCTCGACGCTCGACAGCACGAGAAGCGCTCCCTGGAGGAGCACGAGCAGACGGGCGAGGTCGACCGCGTCGCCCTTGACGTTCGGAGTGTGGTCACGAGCCATGAGCGCATGCTGTGTGGCGACCGTGAGCGCATCGTGGGAGCGAGATGAGGGCTCGATGAGAGTGTCAGGCCGAGGGCAGCTCGACCACGACGAGCGCCCCGCCGCCCGGGCGCGGCTCGGCCCTGACCGCTCCCCCGTGAGCCTCGGCCAGATGCCGAGCGATCGCGAGCCCGAGCCCCGCACCGGCGCCCTCTCGCGTCGACCCGCGCCGGAAGCGCTCGAACACCACCTCGAGCTCGTCCGCGGGGATCCCCGGCCCGCGGTCGCCGACGGCGATCTCGACCGTGCCGTCGCGAACGACGATGGCGACATCGACGTCGTCGCCGCCGTGCGCCAACCCGTTGTCGACGAGAATCCAGAGAAGCCGGCCGAGCGCGTCGGCGTCGCCGAGGACGGTCGGATCGCCCGAGACATGGGTGCGGACCGTCCGGCCGAGGGCCCGCGCGCGCCGCTCGACCCCCGTCAGCACGGAGGCGACCCGGACGGGCTCTCGCGCGAACGCCTCGCCCGCGTCGGCGCGCGCAAGCGTCAGCAGCCCGTCCACGAGCCGGCTCATCCGCTCGGCCTCGGCGGCCATGTCGTCGAGCGCTTCCGCCCGGTCGGCCGGCGTCGCATCCGTCCGCTCGCGAAGGAAGCCCGCGTTCGATCGGATCGTCGTCAGCGGGCTGCGCAGCTCGTGCGAGACGTCGGCGAGGAACGCCCGCTGCGACGCCAGGTTCTCGGCCAGCCGCGAGCGGCTCTCGTCGAGGCGCTCGAGCATGCCGTTGAAGCTCCCGGTGAGCGACCCGAGCACGTCGCGCGACCGCGCGGGCGGCAGCCGGCGGCTGAGATCTCCGGTTCGCCCGATCTCATCGGCGGTCTCGGCGAGGCGACGCAACGGCCGCAGCACGCGGCCGCTCACGACCCAGGTCGCGATCGCCGCCGAGAGCAGGGCGACGACGCCCGAGACGATCAGCAGCACTCGGAGGTCGCGAAACTGCTCCGCCGCGTACCGGGTCGGCTGGCCCGCGAGGACGACACCGGACAGATCGAGATCAGGCCGCTCCCACCGCACGACGCTCAGGTGCAGCGCCGTTCCGGAAGGCAGTGTGACCGTCTCCTCCGCCGACCCCTCCTTGCGCGCGCGCCGGACCGCCGCAGCGGGGAGCGCCGGCAGGACGGCGGAGAGGTCGCCGTCGGTGAAGAGCACCCGTCCGGCGTCGTCGAGCACGGCGGCGAACGCCTCCGTGCCCTCGGCAGGATCGTCGACGACGAGTGGCACGGCGGGCACGAGCGCAGACGCGGCCGCCGCCCGGACGGCGGCCGCCGTTCGCTCGGCGAGCGCGGTCAGGCTCCGCTTCTGGTCGGTTGGGGCCGCGGAGGCCGCGATCCGGTCGAGCAGCACGCCGAAGAGCAGGAGCGCGAGGCCCGCGACGACGACGCCGGAGAGGGCGAGGCGCCAGCGGATCGACACCGCTACGCGTCCTCGCGGAGGACGTAGCCGACGCCCCGCACCGTCTGGATGAGTCGCGATCCGCCGGCTGCCACGAGCTTCGTCCGCAGGTAGCCGACGTAGACGTCGACGACGTTCGACGCCGTGGCGACGTCGAACCCCCAGACGGCATCGAGGATCTGCGCCCGCGAGAGGACGAGGTCGGCGTTCCGCACGAAGTACTCGAGCAGCTGGAACTCGAGCGCCGTCAGCTCGACCGCCGACGCCCCGTACCGGACGGTGTGCGCGGCCGGATCGAGCACGAGCTCCCCCACCCGCAGTGCCTCGGTCCTTCTCGGCTGCCGCCGCCGCAGGAGCGTCCGCACCCGTGCGAGGAGCTCGTCGTAGTCGAACGGCTTGACGAGGTAGTCGTCGGCGCCGCTGTCGAGCCCGAGCACCCGGTCGGCGACCGCGTCGCGCGCCGTCAGCATCAGGATCGGGACGTCGCTCGCCGCCCGGAGCCGGCGGCATACCTCGACGCCGTCGATCCCGGGCAGCATCACGTCCAGCACGACCAGATCGGGGAGGCATTCCCGGGCGGCCGCGAGCGCCCCGGCCCCGTCGGCCGCCACGTCGACCGCGTGCCCCTCGTAGACGAGCGCCCGCCTGACCGCCGCGGCGATGCGCGGATCGTCGTCGACCACGAGGATGCGCGCGGCTGCAGGCATCTGCTCATGATGTCGGCGCTCGATGAGAGCTGCGTGAGAGCGCCGGTCACGCGCTGCGGCCGGCGCCGGGAACGATGGCGACGGAACACGACTACGAGCGATTGCGGTCGCGACGAGAAAGGCGAGCCCGGTCGCCCGTCACTCGTGCCGAGCAGAACGCCCCGCCATGCCCTCGCGCCGAGGCGGACGCGCAACATGCAAGACCTGACCCCGGGTCAGGTCTTGCACGGCTCCATGACCCCGGCTCCACGTATGAGCCCCCGCCGCGGGTCTCACGAACTCCATTCCATCGACTCGAGGAAGCCGCGGTAGAACTCGCGGCCGGCGCGCCCGGCTTGGAGCCACTCGGCGAGAAGCTCCGAGGAGCTCGCGCCCAAAACCCGCATGAGATCTGACACGAAGTCGCGTCGGCCGCCCACAATCGCGAACTCCTCCGTGGAGAACGCAACGCCCCACTCCGCGCCAAGGTCGACCATGAAGCATTCAAGGGCGGGTTCAAGCCCGCGACTCCACGTTTCGGGCTCGGCCCACACCACTTCGCAGCAGCCGTCGACGAGCTCGCCGCTCTCCTCGCGCAGGGCGGACTGTCGCAAGAAGCCAACGCCACCGCGTCGGGTCGTGACCCGTCGCACCGCGTCGAACTGCGATTCGGTCAGCCAATAGTCGGCCGGGAGGAAGGCTCTACCGTCGATGCTTGGAAGGAACGGGTCTTCATAGTCGTAGGGCGGAGGCCATGGAGCCAGTGCTTGCAGTGCTCGGATCGCACGGACACCCGTGTCGGACCGACGGGACGCGGTCACAGCGTCCGAACGAACACAGCAATTCGTTCGATCGCGCGCTCGAGATTCTCCATCGAGCTCGCGTACGAGACCCGCAGGTTGTCCGTCGCCACCTCCCCGAACGCCGTACCCGCCAGCAGCGCCACCCCCGCTTCCTCGAGCAGACGGTGCGCGATCTCGTCGGCCGGAACGCCAAGCGCACCGACGTTCGGGAAGGCGTAGAAGGCGCCGTCGGGGAGCACGCACGACACGCCCTCGATCCCGTTAAATGCCTCGACGAGGTAGTCGCGGCGGCGGCGGAACTCGGCCACCATCGCCGACGGCTCGCCTTGCGGCCCCTCGAGCGCCGCCACCCCCGCGAGCTGCGCGAACGGCGGCACGCACGAGGTCGAGTTGACGACCAGCTTCAGGATCGGGTCGACGAGCGCCTCCGGCAGCGCCGCGTAGCCGAGCCGCCAGCCGGTCATCGAGAAGATCTTCGAGAAGCCGTCGAGCAGGACGGTCCGCTCGAGCATCCCGGGCTCCGAGGCGATCGAGGCGGCGGGGCGGTCGTACGTGATCCGGCTGTAGACCTCGTCCGTCAGCACCCACGCGTCGGTCCGCCCGATCGCGGCGGCGGCCGCCCTGATCTCCGGAGCACCCAGCACGCCGCCCGTCGGGTTCTGCGGCGAGTTGAGGATCACGAGCCGCGTCCGCGGCGAGAGGAGCGCCTCGAGCTCCGCCGGATCGAAGCCGAACCCGCGCTCCTCGCGGAGCGGCAGCGGCACCGGCGTCGCCCCCGCCCAGCGGATCGCCGAGGCGTAGATCGGAAACCCCGGATCCGGGTAGACGACCTCGTCGCCCGGCTCGCAGGTCGCCGCGACCGTGAAGAAGAGGAACGGCTTGGCGCCGTTCGCGACCACGACGCGCGCCGGGTCGACCGGCACGCCACGTGTCTCGGCGAGGTGCGCGGCAGCTGCCTCTCGCAACTCAGGCAGCCCGGCCGTCGGGCAGTAGTGCGTCTGTCCGGCGCGGATCGCGGCGATCCCGGCCTCGGCGACGTGCGCCGGCGTCTCGAAGTCGGGCTCGCCGATCTCGAGATGGATCACGTCGCGACCCGCGCGCTCGAGCTCCTTCGCCCGCGCCAGCACGGCGAACGCGCCCTCCGTGCCGAGCAGTCCCGATCGTGCTGCGAGCCGCATCCCGGGACTATCGCAGGCCTCCCGATGGTTCCCAAACGAAAGCGACTTGCCGAAGTGAAGTAACGATGCTATCCTTTTTGAAGCGTTGACCATCACGAGCGGCTGAGGGAACTGGCCCCGCGACGCCGCCGCAACCGGGACACCATCGGCAACGGGTGTCAGTCAGGTGCGAACTCCAGCCGACCGCCGCCCACCCGGAGCGCCGGAAGGGAAGATGGGAAGACGCGAGCGACCGCCGGCGGCGGGAGCACCGAAGGCCTCCGGGAAGCGGAGGCCTTGCTGTTTCCGGGGCTCGTCCAAGGCAGATAGCCGCCAGGCGCTCGACCGAAGGAGTCCACCCCCGTGACGACCGGCACGGCTCGCGAACGACCCCCCAAGCCGCCCCCGACCGAGGAGCTCGTCCTCAAGCGGAACCCGGTCGAGCGGCTCAAGCGCGAGAAGAGCCCGCTCGGCATCCTCGGCGAGCTGCCGCAGCTGATCGCGACGGGGTATGCGGACATCCCCGAGGAGGACATCGTCCGCCTCAAGTGGTGGGGCCTCTACCACGACAAGCCGAAGGTCGGGACGTTCATGCTCCGGATCAAGCTCAACGCCGGGCGCGTGACGCCGGCGCAGCTCCGAGAGATCGGCGAGATCTCGAACGCGCACGGCAAGGGCGCCGGCGAGCTGACGACACGGCAGACGATCCAGCTCCACTACCTCGACCTGCCGTCGCTGCCCGACGTCTTCGACCGGGTCGCGGCCGCGGGGCTGACGACCGCGGGCGCCTGCGGCGACGCCGTCCGCAACACGACCGGCTGCCCGCTCGCCGGCGTCGCGCACGACGAGCTCTTCGACGTCTCTCCCCTCCTCGACGAGGTCGCCACGTTCTTCTACGGCAACCCAGACTACTCCGACCTGCCGCGCAAGCACAAGATCTCCATCTCCGCCTGCGCGCACCGCTGCAACGCGCCAGAGATCAACTGCATCTCGCTCGTCGGCGCCCTCCGCGACGGCGAGCCCGGGTTCGGCGTCCTCGTCGGCGGCGGGCTCTCGTCGGTGCCGCGGATCGCCCGCGAGCTCGGCGTGTGGGTGCCGTACGCCGAGGCGCTCGAGGTGCTCCGCGCGATCCTCGACGCCTGGAAGGAAGACCTCCGCTACCGCGTCTCGCGCGTGAAGGCCCGGCTCAAGTTCATGGTCGACGACCTCGGGCCCGAGGGCATGCGCGCCGAGGTCGAGCGCCGGCTCGGCCGTGCGCTCGCCGATTTCACGCTGCCACCGCACCCCGGCAGCGACACGACCCACCTCGGGCTCACGCCGGAGAAGCGCGACGGGCACTCGTCGATCGGGATCCCGGTCAACGTCGGGCTCGTCTCCGGCGACCAGATGATCGCAGTCGCGAACCTCGCCGAGGAGGTCGGCGGCGACGTCCGCGTGACGCGGCACCAGAACCTGATCCTCACCGGCGTCCCGAACGCGCGGATCGAGCAGACCGAGGCGGCGATCGAGGCGATCGGCTTCCCGCTCGACCTCAACCCCGTCCGCGGCGGCGCCATCGCCTGCACCGGCGAGCCGCACTGCAACTTCTCCGTCACCGAGACGAAGACGCGGCTCGACGCCCTGCTCGACCATCTCGAGACGCGCTTCGGCAACGCGATCGCCGAACTGCGGCTCAACCTCGACGGCTGCCCGCACGCCTGCGGCCAGCACTGGGTCGGCGATCTCGGCTTCCAGGGCTCGACCGCGCGCGACGAGGCCGGCACACGGCACCAGGCATACGAGATCTACGTGCGCGGCAGCATGGGCGCCGTCGCCGCGATCGGCCGGCCCGTCTTCCGCCGCGTCCCGACCTACGAGCTCGACCGCACCGTCGCAGGCCTCGTCGCCGGCTGGCTCGACGGGCGCCGCGACGGCGAGCCGTTCGCCGCCTTCGCCACCCGCCTCTCCGACGCGGAGCTCGGCGTCCTCGCCGGCAGGCCCCCTTCGACCTCCTCCCGCAGGACCGACGACACCGACGACGACCAAGGAGCGTGAGATGAGCACTGTTGATCTCCTCGACGACTACGAGGCCGGCGAGCTGTCCGTCGAGTTCGAGGGCCAGGAGCCCTGGGACGTGCTCGAGTGGGCGATCGAGCGGTTCGGCGACCGGCTCGCGCTCTCGACCGCGTTCCAGGACGGCGACGTCGCGCTGATCGACATGGCGTACGCAATCGACCCGTCCGTCCGCGTGTTCTCGATCGACACCGGCCGCCTGCCGCAGGAGACCCACGACCTGATCGAGCAGCTCCGAGACCGCTACCCCGGCCTCAACCTCGAGCTCTACTCGCCCGAGGCGCTCCAGGTCGAGCGGCTCGTCAGGCGGCACGGCCCGAACGGGTTCCGCCGGTCGGTCGAGAACCGGCTCCTTTGCTGCAACGTCCGCAAGGTGCAGCCGCTCAACCGGGCGCTGGAAGGGCTCGACGCCTGGGTGACCGGGCTGCGCCGCGACCAGTGGGCGTCGCGCTCCGACATCCGCAAGGTCGAGATCGACCACGACCACGACGCGATCGTCAAGCTCAACCCGCTCGCCGAGTGGACCGAGGAGGAGGTCTGGGACTACCTCCGCGACAACGACGTGCCGACGCACGGGCTCTACGCGAAGGGGTACAGCTCGATCGGCTGCGCGCCCTGCACCCGGCCCGTGGCCAAGGGCGAGCCGGTGCGGGCCGGCCGCTGGTGGTGGGAGACGGACGCGCCGAAGGAGTGCGGCATGCACTGCGCGATCGAGACCGGCGGCTTCGAGCACGAGCTCCACGCGATCCTCGGGGCCAAGGCGCACGGATGAGCTCGAGCTCGACCGTGGCGGCGCTCGCGCTTCGAGGGGAGGAGCAAGAGGTCGCGCTGGCCGAGGCCCGGGCCGTGCGAGCCGTCA
>VGCB01000104.1 GCA_016870235.1 Actinomycetota bacterium
CCAACTCGATCAACAACGCGATCGCCGTCTCACGATCGCCATCCAGAACAGCCTCAGCCTGCGCCCGATTCACACCCCAAGATTCGCCACCTCACCCCGGGACCCTGCACGCCACCTGAACACTTACCATCCAGGAGCCTCTGTCCTCCGAATCACGGACAAAAGTTCGACAACCTGGGAGCTGCCTCGATGATCCAACTCACACGCCTCCGCGCTTCTGCTGCCATCCTGATCGCAGCGTTCGCCTCGTTCATCCTCTCCGTGACGCTGTGGTTCTCGGGCAACCACGAGGAGGGCATCTTCGTCGGTCTCTGGGTCCCGTCGATCCTCTCGTTCGGAGCGGTCGCACTCCAGATGGGAGGCAACCGCAATGGGTGACACGGGCCTCTTCATCGCAGGCTTTCTGATCACGATCCCCGCACTAGCTGGAATCGTCAGCCTCATCCTGGCCGCAATCGCGGACGGGCGCGAGAACGACCGGATCCAGGCGCGAATCAGGGAACAGGAGAACGCCGGGATCCAGGCAGGAGGGCGATCGGGCGACGGAATGAAGGAGTAGGCACCACGTCGGATCGCGGGACATCCCCACTGCCTGCCTCAAGAAGGACTTCGGGTGGCGACGCCCGAGGTGGCAGCGGCAACCTCCACGACATCTGCCGCGGTCTGGGGGCCGGGAACGCGTCGGAGGTCCGTCCCGAGGGCGGCCGCCCGCCCAGCCGCTTCGCCGGCAAGCAGCGCTTCGAGAGCGGTCGCGATCTCGTCTGTCGTACTGGCAGGATCCATGGCGTCGCCGAGGCCTGCGCGGCGCAGGTCTTCCGCTCCGGCGAACTGATCGGTCGAGAAGGGGGCCACGATCACGGGAAGGCCGGCCGTGAGCGCCTCGGTGACGGTGTTGTTGCCGCCGTGACAGACGACGATGTCACACGCCTCGAGCGCAGCCACCTGCGGAAGGTGCTCCCTCACGATCCAACCGGACGGCAGGGTGCCGAGCGCCTGCGGGTCCGTGCCACCGGTGGCGACGACGGCGCCCCACCCGAGCGTCCGTAGCGCACCGACGATCCGCTGCAGCACGTCCGTCCGGGCCGAGAGGAAGCTCCCGAGCGAGACGTATGCTCTCGGTCGCTCCCTGGGCTCGCGGGCGAGACGTGCGAAGGGGCCGTCGGGTGCCTCCGACCGGATGCAGGAGCCGAGGAACCGGGCCTCGGGGAGGCGGTCGGCGTGCCCGCCGATCTGCCGGGGGTAGTTGACGAGCGTTCCCAGGGTTCCACCGGCCGCAAAGGCATCGTCGAGCGGCCGCGCCGTCGGATCGAGGCCGGCCGTGACGGCGTTGTAGGCGGCGGTGAACTCCGATGCGACGTCGATGCAGAGCGTCTTCAACGACCGGAGTGCTGCGGCGGGCGGGGCGAAGCTCGGCGGCCGCAGCTCGGGATACCCATACGTCTCTCCCCTCACCGGGAGTTGGCACGGGTGTCCGGGGAGGAACGAGAGGAACGGCACCCGGAGACCGCGGAGCGCGGCCGTGGCGCCGAACGAGAGCTGGTCGACGAGCACGGTGTCGGGAGCGACCGTCTCGACGATGTGGCGGAGTCGCTCGGCGACGGCATGCGGCTCCCACAGGAGATCGTCCCGGCGTCGCTCGGCCTGGTACCGGAGCGTCGCGATCATCCCCTTGCGGGTCGCGGCGAAGAACGCGTTCAGCTCCGCCTCGTCGCCCGCAGGCCGGACACCGCCGTTGCTACCCGCTCCGAGGGTGAGCTCGACGTGCTCGTGCCCGTCGGCGGCAACGCGCGGGGCGAGCGTCCGCCCGGTCGCGACGACGACCCGGTGACCACGAGAGCGCATGACCTCGGCGACGGCCGACAGCGGGTACCAGTGGGACGCGTAGTCGGGGACGACGACGAGGACGATCACGCCGCCACCTGCTCGGGCTCACGGACGACATCCGCGTAGACGCCCGCGAGCGAGACTGCCATCGCCTCGATCGTGTAGCGGGAGCGAACGAGGTCGGATGTGCGCCGGGCGCGTGGCTCATCGGCGCGGGCGGCTGTGGCCCGCCGCAAAGCGGCCCGAACGTCCTCGGTCGACGAGGTGTCGGCCAGTGATCCCGTCAGCCCTTCCTCGACGTACGTCGAAGGCCCGCCGGCATTCGGCGCCACGACCGCAAGACCTGTTGCCATCGCCTCGAGGAGTGCCACGCCGAACTCCTCCTTCTGACTGGTGCAGGCGTAGACACCATGCGGGGCGACGAGACTGCCGAGCCCCGCTCGGGCGATTCGGAGCACCGTGGCCACCTCGCTGTTCGCGCGGTGGCCGAGCAGGATGAGACCCTCGCACGCACGCGGGACGCGAGCGCAGACGTCCTCGAGCTGTCCGAGCACGATGGTCTCCTCCAGTGTCGGCTGCTCGAGGCCGCCGCCGACGATCACGAGGTTGAGCTGGCGGTGGAGGTCGTCGTCGCCGGACCAGGCTTCGAGCAGGAGCGGGAGGCCCTTCACCCGATGCAGGCGGCCGACGCTGACGAGCAGCGGCAGACCATGACGTTCCTGCGGCAGCGCAAAGACGCTGTCGAGCAGGGCGTTGGCGACTGAAGGCAGGCCGCCGTCACGCCCGGCGTCTGTCAGCTCGGATCTGGCACGGTCGATCGCCACCAGCGAGATCCCTTCCGCGATCGTGTGCACGCGACCGTCCTCGACCCTCGTGAACGGCGTGCCGATCAACTCGCCCAGCGCCGCCCTGGCCCGCGGGCGAGGCAGCACGACCACCGCTTCCGCCTGTCCCAGCAGGTCTGCGACGAGCTGCGCCCGAAAGAGGTAGTGCTCGGTGAGCTCTGCCTCCGGAAACGATTCGCGGGTCAGCTCGCCACGTCGCTCCGCGCCCTGGATCACCGCGTGTGGATCGGGCGCCACCGTGAACGCCACGGGGATCCCGAGGCGCCTGCAGACCCGGGCCGCGGCGAACGCTCCGGCATCGGCGAAGCGCAGATGGGCCAGATCGACTCCTCCGAGCTCCCGGATCGCGGTCTCGAGCGCCCGCTCCAGCTCGAGCCGATGTCCCCACATCTCACCTGCCGGCAGGTATCCCGCAGGGCCGAACGGCACACGCTCGATCGAGACTCCCGGGCTTTCGTCCTCGCTCAGCCGGGTGTGCACCCAGCCCGTCTCGGGCTCCGCGAGTGCCCGCGCGATCGTGACGACACTGGCGATCTCGGGCTCCGAGCCGAGCGCTCGAGCGAGATGAACGAGGAGCGTCGAGATGCCGCCGCCGTCACCCACGCCCGCGCTCCGCAGTCCGCCGTCGAGCCTGCCCTGCACGAAGATCTGCGCGATCCTGAGCCCGGCCCGCGCCGGGGGCGGGGTCGCCGGGCGACCCCGGACGAGCGCGCCGAGAAGCCGATCGAACGGCTCGCTCGAACTGCTCGCTGCAGTGGCGAGGAGAGCAGCGGCCTCGCAGGCCCGGGGGGTCGGATCGCCAGGAGCGCGCGAGCGCAGGCGAATCGAAGCTCGGGCCCTCCGTCGGCGCCTGCCCGCCACAGATGGTCGAGCAACATCGGGACGGGCCGGGCCGCGAGCCCGCGGGCCGCCGCGGCACGCACGACCTCGGGCTCGTCGATCGAGCCCAGCAACCGGGCGAGAAGCGGGGCAAGGCCGGCGTGGTCGGCAACCGTCGCGGTCTCGACGAGACGGGCGCGGGCGCCGTCCTCGGCGTGGTCGGCGAGCGAGGCGCGAACGGCCGCTAGGACAGCCGGATTCGAGGTGGCCCACCGCTCGATCGTGAGCTGCGCGAGCATGGCCGCGTGACCACCCTCGGCGACGGCGTCGATTGCGGCCGCGAGAGGTGCCTGAGCGGGAGGGCGGTCGGCGAGTGCCCAGAGCGCCTGCTCCCGCACCAGGAGGTCGTCGTCGCGAGCAAGGGCAGACAACGTCCTGTCGACGTCGCTCTCCGCGAGCCGGGCCAGGGGCCGGATCGCGAGGGCGCGAGCGAGACGGTCGCCCGAGGCGATGAGCGACCACAGCCTGCCGGAATCGGCCGCTCCGCGCGGGGCGAGGAGCAGAGCGGCATGGGCCTGGAGTGCCGCAAGCGGTGCCGCGCCGGCGACGGCGTCGCAGGCGGCGCCAGGAAGGATGTTCCTGGGCATCGGATCAGCCCCGCTCAGGGCCGGGGGCGTCCCCGGCCGAGAGCGGAGCGGAGGGCGAAGCGTAGGCTGAGCCGCACGCCCGGCAGGCGCAACACCCGGCTCACGAGCCCGGTCTTGGCATCGCGACCGGCAAGGAGGAGCAACCGGTCGCCGCTTCGCACATCGAGCGTGAGTCCGGCCCGAGCGAGTCCCGCGGCCAGGGTACGGGCCGATCGGAGATCGACCACTCCGACCAGCGCCGAGGGCTCGTCGACGTGGAGGACGAACCGTTGTTCGTCTGCAACGAGGCGTCCACGACTGCCGCCGAACTCGATCTCCACGTTGCCGACGACGTCCAGCACGACGGCGCTACTTGCCCTTCTCCGAGGTGCGGATCCGGATCGTTCCGTTCAGCTGCCACTTCGCCCGTGGCGAGTTGTCGGCTGCGTGCCGCGGAACCAGGATCTCGAGCTGGTCGAGGTCGTACTCGATCGTGGCGCCACGACCCGTGAGGAACCCGTACAGCCCCTCGGCGAACTCCGGCCAGGTGGTGGTGTCGGGCTGGCTCTCCGTTGTGGTCATGATGGTCCTTTCTTTCTTGGACAAAACATGGACATAGTAGGCCAACGCCCCCACACAGTCGGGTATTCCCCTGGAGCACATCGCGGCATGAAGGCGACCCGGGCGATCCACCGAGGTGTCGGAGCGTCGCCAAACGACTGGCAAGGGGCTGCCGGCCGCGCTTCGGGGTCAGGCGCTCGAAGAGGCCCTATCGGGGGCGCCGGTCAGGTCGGGCCCGAGCCCGGCGGCACCGGCCTGCCACGCGCACCCGACCGGCACCCGCAGCGTGAGCCTCCACGGCAGTTGCGTCAGACGACTCTTCGTCGACGACGATGACCTGAGCACACACCATGCCTACGGAACGACAGCAAGCACTGTGACGATCCGACCCGTCACCGGAACGTACCCACCCCGCCAAGGCTGCGATCCACCCGGGTTGTACGGCGGCGCCGCGCTCACGACGATGGCGAACCCCCGGAACGCGGTGCCGTGCCGGCATGCGATGCTGGAACCGACGATGCCCGACGTCATGCATGGTGCGGCGCCTGTTCCAGCAGACACTGGATCGCCGATCCCGTCACGGGAAGCAGCGGCACCGGCCGCGGTGCTCGAAGCGTCCGGCGGGAGCTGAGGGTGGACACCGTCTGGGTCCTCGGGGATCAGCTCAGCCTCGAGATCGGCGCGCTCGCGACGGTCCGCCCTGGCTCCGCGCGGGTGCTCATGATCGAGTCGGCGTCGAAGCTGGCCGCGCTCCCGTGGCATGTGCAGCGGGCCCATTTCCTCGTCACCTCGATGCGGCGCTTCGCGTCGGAGGTGGCGGCGTCGGGCTTCGAGGTCGACTATCGGCGGTCGGCGACGTTCGCAGAGGGACTCGCAGGCCACCGGGCCGAGTTCCGCCCAGGCACGATCGTGGCCACCGAGCCGAACAGCCGTCGCGCCCGCGGCCTGGCCCTGAGCGAGGGTGTCGAGCTCGCTCGATCGAACCAGTTCCTCTGCCATTACGACGACTTCGCGAGGTGGGCGAGGTCGAGGAGGCATCTTCGGCTGGAAGACTTCTACCGGTGGCAGCGAGCCCGGCTCGACTACCTGATGGACGACGACGGACCGGCAGGAGGCCGCTGGAACTTCGACGCGGAGAACCGCCGGCCCCCGCCCCGCAGCGGACCGTACCCCTGGCCCAGCGCGCTCAGCGAGCCCCTCGACACGCTGGACCACGACGTCGTCGCGGGCCTGCCGCCGAACTGCACGGGTAGCCCACCGACCGGTCTCTGGGCCACGAGCCGTGCGGGCGCCGTGCGACGCCTCGACCACTTCGTCGACCACGTGCTGCCGCTCTTCGGCCCCCACGAGGACGCTATGGTCACCGACCACTTCCACCTCGCCCACTCGATGTTGTCGCCGTATCTCAACAACGGTCTGCTGCTGGCGCGCGAGGTAGTGGACAGGGCCGAGGCTGCCTATCGGGCCGGCGCCGTGCCGCTGGCATCGGCCGAAGGGTTCATCCGGCAGCTGATCGGCTGGCGAGAGTACGTCTGGGGGCTCTACTGGCTCGAGGGAGCGTCGTACGCCTCGCTCAACGAGCTCGGTGCAACCCGGTCGCTCCCCAAGGCCTTCACGGGGGCGGCGGAGACCGGGATGGCGTGTGTCGCGGCCTGCCTCGACGGCATCGAGGAGCGCAGCTGGCTTCACCACATCCAACGACTGATGGTGCTCGGCAACCTGAGCCTCCTGGCGGGGATCCGTCCTCAGGAGGTGACCTCCTGGATGTGGGAGCGGTTCGTCGACGGCGCCGAGTGGGTCATGGTGCCCAACGTGATCGGCATGAGCCTCTACGCCGACGGTGGGCGTATGGCCACCAAGCCCTACGCCGCCGGAGGGGCCTATCTCTCGAGGATGAGCACCTACTGCAAGAGCTGCTCGTTCGATCACGGGAAGCGGGTCGGCGAGGATGCCTGTCCGTTCACCACGCTGTACTGGGACTTCATCCTGCGCCACAAGGATCGGTTCGAAGGCAACCACCGCATGGTGCGTCAGGTGCGGGCGGCAGAGCGGCTTGGCGATCGCAGTGCCGTTCAGCTCCGCGCCGAGGAGCTTCTGACCCTCCTCGACGAGGGACGTCTGTGAGCGAACGCCCGAGGCCGACGCGGTTCGGGTTCCCATCCTTTCCGGGATGGAGACCGGTGGCGGCTCGACGGTGCGACGGTCGAAAGAGGCGCTCCCGGCCTCGAGACCCGGGAGCGGGAGTCCCGCCCCTCACGGCAGCATGCCGTATCGGCAGGAATCATCCGATCGTCGCACCAGCCTCCCCGCTCCGCCCGAGCTCCCCTCGGGCCGGAAGGCCCCCTCATTCGACCGAAGTCTACGCCGGTTCTCGGACTGTCACGAGGCCGAGGCGGTCGATCGTCTCGGGTCGCGCGCAGACGAGGTTCGCGAAGCCGGAGCCCGAGGGCTCGGAGAGCGGAGCCAGACGACGGCTCTTCTCGTCGACGCGCCGGACGTCGTAGCCGTGCAGGGCGAGCTCCGCAACGAGCTCCGCCTGCGACGTCCCGGCGGCGCCGAGCGCCTCCGGGTTGCACTCGACGAGCAAGACGACGTCGCCCTCGAGCGTGCGTCGCATGCCGCGGAGCGCCTCGACCTCCCAGCCTTCGAGGTCGAGCTTGACGACGGTGGGCACGCGGCCGGCCAGGTCGTCGTCGAGCGAGACGACGTCGACGCGGGTGCCGCGTCCGCCTGCGAGCGTCGACGATGAGCCCTCGGAGGAGAGGAAGGCCTCACCCCGGCCGCTGCCGAGGGCGGCGGCGCGAACGGACACCTGTGCCTGGAGCCCGTTGCGGGCGACGTTCGCACGCAGCGCCGGCAGGATCGCCGGTTGCGGCTCGTAGGCGAGCACCTCGGCGCCCGCTCGCGCCATCGTCAGGGCGACGTGGCCGAGGTGGGCGCCGCCGTCGACCGCAAGGGCTCCGCTCGGCCACTCGCCCGTGTGGACGTTCACGTAGTAGCTCTCCGGCGTCTGGATCAGCGCCTTGAGAAGCGCCTTGTCGCTCACCGTCGTGCAGCCGGATGCCTTGCCCGACGCGTCGGGAGCGCCAAGCGTGACGACGACACCGCCGAACGTGTCCTTGGTGCCGGCGTGGATGTGCGCTGCGGCTGCCGGCAGCGGGCCGATCCCTGCAACCGAGAGCTGCCAGCAGACCCGCTTCTGGCCGACGTTGACGCGGATTACGGCCGAGCCGCTGCCGTCCGGATCGCCCGGGCCCGGCCTCTCCGCCGCGCCGGTGAGCGTGGCGACCCGCGGTGCACCGCCGCCGGCCGAGGCGAGCGCCGTCCCTGCGACCGCGAGCGTCGCGCCCG
>VGCB01000105.1 GCA_016870235.1 Actinomycetota bacterium
GAAGAGTGGCGGACACGGAAGCTGCCTGTAGTCACCGTGTCGAAGACCGTCGCCACATCGATCGACCGCTCCTACAACTGGACGGTCAAGAAGTACGTGTCGACAGACCCGAACTGCGAGACGGACGCCGCAGCCGGCTACGTCGATGCCCAGACCGCTCCCTCTGGTCTCCAGATCAACCTCTTCAACGGCCAGTCCGACACGGTCTGCTGGAAGATCGTCTCCGATCGCGGAGCCCCGGTTGAGAGCAACGGTCAAATGACCGGCACGATCACGATCCACAACCCGACTGGCCCAGGTGAGGCGATCACCGTTCCGATCCCCGTGACCGTCAACACGGTGACCGATCTCGTGTCGCCGGGTGGGGCTGCTACGGTCGACTGCCCGGGTGGGCTGCCGCAGACGCTCGATCCGGCAACCAAGAATCAGCCCGGTGAAACGCTCGTCTGCACGTACTCGAAGCCGCTGACCTCGAGTGCGGCGGGCACGAACACCGCGACCGCGGTTGTCGAGAACGGAACGACCGACCTCACGTACTCGTCGGGCGCCGTTCCGTTCGACCCGAGCACCGGGACGGTCAACGAGATCGACGAGAGCGCGTCGCTCGACGATGATCGAAAGGTCGGAGCCTTCACCAACCTGAGCGGTGATCGGACCGACATCTACACCGAGACCTTCACGTGCCCGTCGACTCAGAGCGTCGTGAACACCGCGACGCTGACCGAGCTCGACTCGGGCACGACGCACAACGATCCGGCCCACCTCAAGGTCAACTGCCACGGCCTCACCGTGACGAAGACGGCAACCACGGCGCTGACCAAGTCGTACGACTGGACGGTGCTGAAGGAAGTCTCGATCGACAACGGTGTCACCTGGCAGGCCGCCAACACGGTCAACCTCTTCTCGGGCGACACGCGGAACTTCAAGTGGAAGATCACCTACACGCGCCTCGCGGCCGTCGAGTCCGGCTTCGGCGTCAGCGGCAAGATCAAGATCAACAACAGCTCGCCGCTCCTCGCCGACGACGTTTCGGTGTCGGACCTGCTTCCGGGCGCGAGCGGTCTCGTCGTGGACTGCAGCTCGGATCCGGGCGCGCAGACGACGGTCGACGTGCCGGCCGGCGAGTTCCGTGAGTGCGACTACTCGGCCACGCTCCCAGACGGGACGACCAGAACCAACACGGGCAAGGCGACACTCTTCGGTACGGACTACACCGGGACCGCCCAGGTGGACTTCTCCGGGGCAACCGTGACCGAGGTCGACGCTACGGCGAGGCTCGTGGATCCTCACGGTATCGACGAGGTCAAGAGCGGTAGCGGAAGCGTCGTCATCAACGATTCGACGAGCTGTGGGACGTCGACGAAGATCACCAACAAGGCGACCCTGACCGAGACCAACTCGGGGACCGTGCGCGAGAGCACAGCCGAGCTCAACCGCAACTGCTACGAGCTCACGGTCACGAAGGACGCAGCGACGTCCCTGAAGCGGAAGTGGACGTGGCAGATCGTGAAGGACGGCGATCAGACGCAGATCGACATCCAGAACGGTCAGAGCTTCGTCGTCAACTACACGGTGACTCCGTCCGCGACGTCGGCCGACTCGAACTGGGCCGTCGCCGGCAAGATCACCGTCTCGAACCTCGCGCCGATCTCGGCTGAGATCACCAGCGTGGCGGACATCGTCTCCGCCGGTCTGGCGGCCACCGTCGACTGCGCGGTCACCTTCCCGTACACGATCTCGGCGGGCGGGAAGCTCGAGTGCACGTACATCCGAGCCCTTCCCGACGGCACGGATCGGACGAACACCGCCGCCGCGTCGCTCCAGAACTACGCCTACAACGCGGCGGGCACGGGAACGAAGTCGGGTACGACCGACTTCAGCGGAACCGCCAACGTCGCGTTCGGCTCCGCGACGATCGAGGAGATCGACGAGTGCGTCGGCGTCACGGACGACAATGGCCCGCTCATCGACCTTGTCCTCGACACCGAGCTCTGCGCAAGCGAGCTGCCGAAGTCCTACCAGTACAACGTGGACCTCGGCCTCGCGTACGAAGGCAAGTGCGGGCAGAACACGCACAAGAACATCGCGTCCTTCCTGACGAACGACACGGCCACAACGGGATCCGACGATCACACCGTTGTCGTCAACATCACCTGTCAGCTCGGCTGCACGCTCACGCAGGGCTACTGGAAGACGCACTCGGCCAAGGGGCCGGCACCATACGACGATCGCTGGCTCTTGCTCGGCGACGCCGACGGAGATGGCACCAGCGAGGGCCAGGACGAGACGTTCTTCAAGAGCGGCAAGACCTGGTACCAGATCTTCTGGATGCCTCCGAAGGGAGGCAATGCCTACCTGCAGCTTGCGCACCAGTACATGGCCGCCAAGCTGAACGTCGTGGCCGGCGGGGCGAGCACGGCACCCGCGGTCGCGAGTGCGATCGCAGGAGCCGAAGGGCTGTTCAATGCTGCCGCTCCCGGCACGACCTTCGCCACGAAGGCGATCAGCGACCAGGCGAAGGGCTACGCCTCGACCCTCGGGGCCTACAACGAGGGCTCGATCGGCCCCGGTCACTGCGACGAGGACGCCAACTCGAAGGTGTAGAAATGGCACATGGGGTCACGCTGGAGGGTTCTGTCGCGCAAGCTCGACAGAACCCTCCAGACGACTCCGAGAGCACCCCACCTCCGCTGAACGGCAGCAGTCAGTGCGATATGGGGCGTCCTGGAGTCGCCGGAGGCCGGTATTCGAAGTGATGTCCCGCTGTCACTCGAGGCGGGGACCCTGTTTCCTCAAGGCCGCTCCGCGACCGCCTTCGCCCCGGATGCCGATGGCTTGAGCGGCTGGCCGAGCTGTCACAACGGCAGCGACCCACCACTGCCGCTTCTCCGGCAGCAGATCACCTGTCCCTCTCGGGCGATGACAGCGTGTCCTATGGGACGTCGCCGGCTTGGGTGTGCACCGAAACGGAAGACGTCAGCACCGTGAGACGGAAGTGTTCATTCGAGTGAATCGGTCCCTATCAGAGGACTGCGTTTCGGTGGGATGGCGCTGTCGTTGACGGCGACTACGTCCGCCGCATCGTCGACGACGGACTCCACGAGCTCCGAGGGCTCGCGCCAGAGCGAAGCGCGCGTGCGCCACCTGCGTCCACACGGCGGCGCACCGTGAGATCGACCTCATCGTCGAGAGCGCGGCGGGCGGTCGTCGCGATCGAGGTCAAGCTCACGAGGAGCGTCACCGACGAGCACGTGCGGCACCTTCGATGGCTCAAGGAGCGCATCGGCCGTGATCTCATCGACCGCGTCGTCGTCACCACGGGCGAATACGCCTACCGGCGGCCAGACGGGATCGCCGTCGTGCCCGCTGCGCTTCTCGGCCCGTAGGGTGTGTCGCGTGAGGCCGCAGACGCAGAAGGCGGGGCGGTGAGAGTCGAAATCCTCGGCTCAGGTGGGGCGGCGACGATTCCACGCCCGGGATGTCAGTGTCGCGTCTGCGCCGAGGCTCGCGTTCGGGGTGTCCCGCATGCCCGCACGGGGCCGAGCGTCTTCGTCCACGGGCCGAACATCCTCTTCGACACGCCGGAGGAGTCGAAGCTCCAGATCGACCGCGCCGGGATCCGCGAGATCGCCGCCTGCTTCTACTCGCACTGGCATCCGGATCACACGATGGGGCGGCGGATGTTCGAGACGCGGAACGGCGACTTCCGCACGTGGCCCCTGGCGCTGAAGCGACCGCTCGTGACCGACGTCTACCTGCCCGAGCAGGTGGCGTTCGACTTCCGCACCTATCTCGGCGGCTGGGATCATCTCCTGTTCATGCAGGAGCGCGGCTGGATCCGCCTTTACGAGCTGAGTGACGGTGACATCGTCAGGATCGGCGACGTGACGGTGCGGCCGTTCCGGCTCGCCGAGGACTACGTCTACGCGTTCGAGCTGACCGATGCCGGCGGGCGGCGGCTGTTCCTCGCGATGGACGAGCTCAACGGCTGGGTGCCGCCGGCCGATATCCGCGGGTGCCAGCTCGCGGTGCTCCCGCGCGGGATCGACGAGCACGACCCCTTCACCGGCGAGCGGCGCGTCCACCAGGATCATCCGGTGCTGCGGTTCGAGGCGACGTTCGCGGAGACGCTCGAGATCGTCGACCGGCTCGAGGCGGAGCGGGTCGTGATGATGCACATCGAGGAGTTCGACGGTCTCTCCCACGACGACCTTCTCCGGCTCGAGCCGATCGTCGGACGGAACATCACGTTCGCGTACGACGGGTTCGTCGTCGACGTGTGAGCGGGCGGCTGCGAGAATCGCGATATGAGTGATGCTGTCGACGCACGGGTCGCGCTTCAACAAGCGCGAGCGAGAGAGCTCGAGGAGCGACTGGTGCGGCTCCTCTCGCCGCTGACGGGCGACGAGCGGGTGCTCGATGCCGGCTGCGGGGCGGGGGCGCTGGCACAGGCACTCGCGCCGCACGTGCGGGAGGTGGTCGGGGTCGATCAGGACGAGGCTCTGCTCGCGGCCGCTCGGGCCGGGTCGCCGGCGAACTGCGTCTTCGAGGCGGGCGACATCACCCATCTCTCGTTTCGGTTCGGGGAGTTCGACGTGGCCGGGTGTTTGCGTGTGTTGCACCACGTCCGGCGGCCGGAGCTCGTGGTGTCGGAGCTGGCGCGAGTCGCCCGGCCGGGCGGACTCGTTCTCGTCGTCGATCAGCTCGGCGATGTCGACCCGCTCGTCTCGATCGAGATCGACCGCTTCGAGCGCGAGCGCGACCCGTCGCACACGCGACTCCTCGCCGATGCCGATATCCGGTACCTGTTGGACGCGAACAACCTGGTCGTCAGGGTGGCGGAGGTCGCGACCGAGATGCGCGACCTCGAGCAGTTCCTCGACATCGCCGGGCTCGAGGGTGAGCACCGCGAACGCGTCCGGCGGATGGCGCCCGGGCCTGTCTATCCGATCGAGGTGGGGTGGTACGTCGCGCGCGTGCCCGGCGGATGACGTCGTCGCGTCGTGATTGCGCCGGCGTTGTTGGGTTGAGCTCGTCGGGCATGCCGTACGGCGTCCACGACCAGCGCCATTCCGATGGATGCTCGCACAGTCCTGCACGGACAGGGTTGTAGAGCACGTACGTCCAAGTGGTCTCGAGCTGGCTCTCGTCCATGATCGGGGCGCACCAGAATCGGCTGCCGAAGAGGTGCCCCCAGCGTCCGTGCATGTAGTTGAACCAGGCGGCGTAGAGCCCGTTCAGCCGGCGCATCCCGTCGGAGAGATCCTGGCGCGTGCAGGTCACGACGAGGTGGACGTGATTCGGCATCAAGCAGACTGCGTGCACCGTCCAGCGGTGCTGTTCCGCGACCTCAGCGAGAAGTCGGGCGTACTTCAAGTAGTCACGCTGCTGGAGGAAGATCCGGCGTCGCTCGACGCCGCGTGCTGTCACGTGGAAGGTGCCGTCGGGGAGCAGCGAGCGAGCCCTACGCGCCATCCGGCGACCGTACCGCCGCCGCCCGACCGCCGCAATTGGCCGTTTCGGCGGGGACAGTCCCCATCCACAGGCGGTGTCGTACGCCCAGGTCGGCGACGCTGAGCGTCAGGCCCGCAGACTCTGTCCGCACGAGCCAGGTGTGCCTGTGGGAGGGGACTGTCCCCGCTTTCGTCGGGGGGCGGGGGCGGGTGGGGGGCGAGCCGAGGCGGCGGGCTCAGTCCGCGTAGCGATCGAAGCTCATCACCCGCGTCGTCAGGCTCGGGAGGAGCGCCTGGAACATCTGACCGAGGCGGTACGGGAACCACGGGACGACGACCTCCGGCTTCCCGTGCTCGACGGCCGCGAGGATGGCCTCGGCGACCTCCTCGGGATCGAAAACGAAGCGGCGGCCGAGCGGAGACTGCCAGAACCGGGGTTGCGGGAAGCCGTCCGTCCGCACGAAGCCGGGCATAACGAGGTGCACCTCTACGCCCGTACCGCGGAGGGCCGCGCGCAACGAGCGCGAGAACGCGACCTGCGCGTGCTTCGACGCCGCATAGGCCGAGCCGGCGGGGAAGGTGACCACGCCGCCGATCGACGCAACGTTCACCACGTGAGCGCCGCCCGCACCGTCCGCCCCGCCCGCTGCGCCCGCAGCACGCAGCCCCGGCAACAGCGCCCGTGTCGCGAACACACCCGAGAGGTAGTTGAGCCGCGTCACGCGCTCCATCTCGTCGAGGTCGACGTCCACGAACGTCCCGCGCGCGAGCGCACCGGCGTTGTTGACGAGCAGCGCCACCCGCTCGTGGCGAGCCAGGATCCGACTCCCGAGCTCGGCAACCGCGCCGCGGTCGAGAAGATCGCACGGCTCGACCTCGCCGCCGATCTCGTCGGCGATCTCGTGGAGGAGATCGGCGCGGCGCGCCACGAGAACGCAGCGCCACCCCGTCGCGGCAAGCGCGCGCGCGGTCGCCTCCCCGATCCCGGCCGAGGCGCCCGTGACCACCGCCACCCGTCCGCCGCCGCCCGCGCTCATCGCTCCCGACCTCCTGCCGCCGGCGGCTCCATTCCCGCGCGCGCCATCCCCGCCACTGCCTGCGGAAGCACTCCCGCGAGCGCGCTCACGAACCGGTACGGGAACCAGGGGACGGTCACTTCCGCGCGCTCCTTCGCGACTGCGTCGACGATCGCGGCCGCCACGTGATCCGCGGTCGTCACGAGCCATCGCGTCGCCCGGCGCCCACGCAGCTCGGCCTGCGGGAACCCCTCCGTCTCCACGAAGCCGGGCAGCACGGTGTGCACGGAGATCCCGCTCCCAGAGAGCGCGACGCGCAGCTGTCGCGAAAATGCGACCTGGGCGTGCTTGGCCGCCACGTACGGCCCCGACCGGGCGAACGCCACCGTTCCCGCCACCGAGGCGATGTTGACGACGTGCGCGTGCCTGCCGGCGTGCTGCCGCCCCGCGGCTCCAGCCCGAAGCCCGGGCAGGAGCGCTCGCGTCATCCAGACGCCGCCGAAGTAGTTCACGGCCAGCACGCGCTCGACGAGCTCGAGCTCGGCCTCGAGGTACGTGGGCCGCGCGGGCATCCCCGCGTTGTTGACCAGAAGGTCGATCCGCGGGTGGCGAGCGAGAATGGCCGCCGCGCACGCGTCGACCACCGCGCGGCTGCCGACGTCGCAGACCGCGGCCTCCCCGCCGAGCTCCGAGGCCAGCGCTCGCAGCCGATCCTCCCGCCGGGCAACGAGCACACAGCGCCAGCCGTCGGCCGCGAGCCGTCGCGCTGTCGCCTCGCCGATGCCCGACGAAGCGCCGGTCACCACCGCTACTCGCTGAACGTCCGTACCGTCCCCAGGTTGATCTCGACCGTGTCGCGGATGTCCTCCGCGTACCCGCCGGCGAGCGTAACGCAGATCGGCACGCCCGCGGCGTCGAGCTCCCGCCGGATCAGCCGGTCTCGCTCGAGGAGGCCCGGCTTGGTCAGCGCGAGTCGCCCCAGCCGGTCGTGCTCGTACGGATCGGCGCCCGCGAGAACGAACGCGAGCCCGGGTCGCCCCCGCCCGATCGCGTCCGGCAGGCAGGTAGCAAGCGCGGACAGGTACACGTCGTCGCCGGTGCCGTCCGCGAAGTCGAGATCCACGTCGCCCGGTACGCGGCGGAACGGGTAGTTGCGGAAGCCGTTGAGCGACAGCGTGAATGCCTCGTCGTCGGTCGCGAGGAGCGCGTGCGTTCCGTCGCCCTGGTGGACGTCGACGTCGATGACGAGCACGCGACCGGCACGTCCCTCGCGACGCAGGACTCGCAGCGCGGTGACGACGTCGTTGAAGACGCAGAACCCGCGGCCGCTGTCGGCAAAGGCGTGGTGCGTCCCGCCGCCCAGGTTCATCGCGACCCCGTCCTCGAGCGCCGCCCGTGCCGCCGCGACCGTCGCCCCCGTCGAGCGCCGAGAGCGCT
>VGCB01000106.1 GCA_016870235.1 Actinomycetota bacterium
CCCAACCCAGCTACCCTCACCCATCACCGGCGCCTCCTCGTAAACGCGGCTCTACCGCCACGACCACCGCGACGGCAACCCGCGCCAACTTACGAACAGAGGCGCCGGCACTCCATACGGTCTAGGCAGCGACCGACGCAGCGTGGCGGGCGGTCGCAGCGAGGTAGGTCGCGAGCGCCGCCGCGAGCGCCGCTCCACCCACGACCGCCCAGAGGACGGCGCCGGTGCCCGCGTGGTCGGCGAGGACGCCGAGGAGCGAGACGAGCGCGGAGCCGAGCCCGATGCTCATTCCGAGCATGACGCCGGCCGCAAGCCCGAGGTGCCGCGGCACGGCCCGCTGCGCCAGCACGACAAGCGGGTAGAAGTTCATCCCCGAGAAAAGGCCGTACACGGCGACGAGCGCGAAGACCCCGCCGACGCCGACGAACGGAAGCGGCACGAGGCACGGCAGGCCGAGCACGATCGAGATGGTGGCCACGCGAACGAACCCGAAGCGGTCGGCGAGACGGCCGCCGATGATCGAGCCGACGAGCGTCGTCCCGAAGTACGTGGAGATGGCGAGCGTCGAGAGCCCCTCACCCGTGCCGAGCTCGGCGACGAGGTAGAGCGGCACGAAGGTCTGCGCTCCGATCGAGACGGTCGCCCGGACGACCGCGGTCGAGGCAATGACGCCGAACCGCGGCCAGTCGCTGCGCCCGGCGTCCTCCCTCCGCTCGCCCCCGCCGGCGCTCCGGAACCGCGACAAGTACCCGAGCTGAGACGCAACGAGGGTCGCGATCGCGAGCTCGACCACGGCGACGATCAGCAGCCCGTGCAGCCCTACCGCGAGGATCGCCCCGCTCGTCAGCGCAGGGCCGACCATGAATCCGGCGGAGCCGCCGACGGCAAAGAACCCCATGCCCGCCCCCTGCTTGCCGGCGGACACGCGGCTCGCGAACCGGATCGCCTCCGGGTGGTACGCGGCGACGCCGAAGCCGCCGAGCATCAGCGCGACCGCGGTGGCGGCGAAGGAGTCGAAGAGCCCGACGCCCCCGAGCCCCCCGGCGGCGAGGAACAGGCCGGCCGGCATCATCGCCGTGCCTCGGATCCGGTCCGCGATCGCGCCGAGCACCGGCTGCAGGAACGCCGAGCCGAGGCTGGCGGCGAGCACGAGCGCTCCGACCTTGCCGTACGAGTAGCCGCGCTCCGCGACGAGGAACGGCAGGAGCGCGGGCACCGTCCCCTGGAAGAAGTCGCTGCCGAAGTGGCCGGTCGCGAGAACCCCGATGCCCCGTCGGTCGACGCCGGCCGGGAGCAGGAGATCGACGGCCCGCCTCACAGCGCGAGCCTACGGCAGCGACGGCGCTCCCCGCCGCGATGGTGCTGATGCGCTGTCGGCCTCCGGGTTCGCGAGGCGGCCAGACCGTGCCGAGCCCGCCAATTGGAACGGATTCGGACCGATTCGGAACACACGCGCAACGCCTTTCTCGGTATCGTCGAAGACGAGGGGTGGAGGCCGGTGGCCCAGGAGAACTTGTCCTTTCTGGACAAGTCAGCGGGAGGTGTCGCGCTCGCGGAACCGGGACTACGCAGCGGCCCAGTCGCCGTACAGCGAACGGTAGCGCCCGCCGACGGCGAGGAGCTCGTCGTGCGTGCCCCGCTCGACCACGCACCCGTGCTCGAGGACGACGATCAGGTCGGCGCCGCGGATCGTCGACAGCCGGTGGGCGATCACGAACGCCGTCCTGCCGGCGCGCAGCGTCCGGAGGGCCTCCTCGATCCGCTTCTCGGTCGCGATGTCGACGGACGAGGTCGCCTCGTCGAGCACGAGGATCCGCGGGTCGGCGAGCAGCGCGCGCGCGAACGCGACGAGCTGCCGCTGGCCGAGCGAGAGCTTGGCGCCGCGCTCGCCGAGCTCGGTCTCGTAGCCGTTCGGGAGCCGGGTGATGAACTCGTGCGCGCCGACCGCCTCCGCCGCTGCCACGACCTCCTCCTGCGATGCGTCGAGACGCCCGAACGCGATGTTCTCGCGCACGGTGCCGGCGAAGAGGAAGCCCTCCTGCGGCACGATCCCGAGCTGGCGGCGGAGCGACGCCTGCGTGACGTCCCGGATGTCGACGCCGTCCACCGTGATCCGGCCCTCACGCACGTCGTAGAAGCGCGCGAGCAGCTTCGCGATCGTCGACTTGCCGGCGCCGGTGTGCCCGACGAGCGCGACCGTGATCCCCGCCGGCACGTCGAGGTCGATCCCGTGCAGCACCTCCGCGTGCCGCCCGTACCCGAAGCGGACGTCCTCGAAGCGGACGTGTCCGTCGACGTCCGCGAGGACGCGCGCGCCGGGACGGTCGACGACCTCCGGCTCCTCGTCGAGCACCTCGGTGATCTTGTCCAGTGCCGCGGTCGCGGAGAGGAACGTGTTGTACAGCTGGGAGAGCTGCTGCACGGGGTCGAAGAAGTTCGTCAGATACGCCATGAAGGCGACGAGCGTCCCGATCTCGACCGACCCGTCGAAGACGAGGTACCCGCCGTACCCGAGGACGATCGCGGTCGCGACCGACGAGAGGAAGTCGACGAACGGGAAGTACCAGCCGCTCGTCACGACCGTGTCCATGTTCGCGTCGCGATAGCGGCCGCCGATCAGGCGGAAGCGCGAGTACGACGTCTCCTCGCGCGTGAAGGCCTGCAGGACGCGCATGCCCGAGATGTCCTCCGCGAGCGTGGCGGTGACGAGCCCGAGCCGCTCCCTGACCTGCCGGTAGGCGCGCGTCGAGCGGCGCCGGAAGAGCCAGGTCGCCGCACTCATCAGGGGCATCACGGTCAGCGTCGCGAGCGCCAGCCGCCAGTCGAGGAAGAAGAGGATGACGGCCGATCCGATCAGCACGAGCGTGTTCTGGACGAGGCTCGTGAAGCCTTCGGTCACGAGCTGGTCGAGAGCCTCGATGTCGTTCGTCAGCCGGCTGATCACGACGCCCGCCCGATTCCGCTCGTAGAAGCCGAGCGAGAGGCGCTGCAGATGCCGGAAGAGGCGGTTGCGGAGGTCGGCAAGCGCTCGCTCGCCCACCCACGACGTCAGGTACGTCTGCAGCGCCGAGAGCGCGAGCGCGCCGAAGGCCGCGGCGACGAAGGCGACCACGATCCACGTCAGCGCTCCGAGGTTCTCGGCGCCGATGCCGTCGTCGATTGCGAGCTTGAGCAGAAGCGGAGGCGCCAGCGAGGCGCCGGTGGCGGCGAGCAGCGCCACCAGGGCCGCCAGTGCGCGCCAACGGTAGGGACGCACGAGCTCGAGCAGCACCTGTGCGCGCCGCTGCGACCGGCGCACGGACCAGTCGCCGACCCGGGCGCCGCGCTCGTCCATCAGGTGCGAGCCCGGCTGGTAGACCTTCACGCGGCCGCCTCCGAGACGTCTCGGCCGTCGCCGTCGGCGAGCAGGTCGTCGACGACCTGGCGCTCGAGCAGGCCGTGCTCGACGATCTCGCGGTAGATCGGGCTCGTCTCGATCAGGTCGACGTGCGTGCCCCGCGCCGCGACCCTGCCGCCGTCGAGGACGACGATCTCGTCGGCGAGCGCGATCGTCGAGAGCCGGTGCGCGATCACCACCGTCGTCCTCCCCTCCATCGCCTCGGCGAGCCCGGCTCGGATCCGCGACTCGGTGCTCGCGTCGACCGAGGCGGTCGAGTCGTCGAGGACGAGCACGCGCGGATCGGTGCAGAGCGCGCGGGCGATCGCGAGCCGCTGCCGCTGGCCCCCGGAGAGGGTGATCCCCCGCTCGCCGATCACGGTGTCGTATCCCTCCGGCAGGCGCTGCACGAACTCGTGCGCCTGCGCGATGCGCGCCGCCCGCTCGACGGCCTCGTCGGTCGCGTCGGGGGAGCCGAAGGCGATGTTCTCGCGCACGGTGGCGCTGAAGAGGAACGGATCCTGGGCGACGACGCCGACCGCGCCGCGGAGGCTCGTGAGCGTCAGCGCCCGGACGTCGACCCCGTCGAGGAGGACGCGCCCGGCCTCGGGGTCGTAGTAGCGCGGGATCAGGGCCGCGAGCGTCGTCTTGCCCGAGCCCGTGTGCCCGACGAGGGCGACCGTCGAGCCGGGTGCGATCTCGAGCTCGACCCCCTCGAGCACAGGTGTGGCCTGGCCGTACGCGAAGGTGACGCCTTCGAAGCGGATCGCGCCGGGGCCGGCCGGCAGCGGTGTCGCCTCCGCGAGCTCCGCCACCTCCTCGACCTCGTCGAGCACCTCGAACACGCGCTCGCCCGAGGCGGTCGCGCGCTGCGTCTGCCCGATCCACATGCCGAGCATCCGCAGCGGCATCACGAGCATCTGGAGCAAGACATTGAACGCCACGAAGTCACCGAGCGACATCGAGCCACCGACGACGAAGTGGCCGCCCACGAGCATCACCGCCGCCTGGCCGACGAGCGGCAGGAACGACATCAGCGGTACGTACAGCGCGCGCTGCCGGGCAGCTGCGAGGGACCGGCCGAACACCTCCTCGGTCCGGCGCGCGAAGCGCGCCTCGAGCTCGGGCTCGCGGGCGAACGACTTGACGACGTTGACGCCGACGATGCTCTCCTCGGCGACGGTCGCGACGTCGGCCATCTTCTGCTGGACGTCGCGCAGCACGGGATGGGAGACCTCGCTGAAGCGGTACGCGATCGCGACCAGCAGCGGGATGATCGCGAGCGTGACGAGCGCGAGCCGCCAGTCGACGATGAACAGGACCGCGGTCACGCCCACGATCGTGACGAGGTGCTGGAACAGGAAGATGAGCCCGTAGCCGAGGAAGAAGCGGACGGCCTGGAGATCGACCGTCGCCCGCGACATCAGCTGCCCGGTCTGGCTGCGGTCGTAGAACCCGAAGGAGAGGCGGAGGAGACGCGCGTAGAGCGCGTTCCGGAGGTCGAGCTCGATCGCGAGCGCCACGCGGCCGGAGATCAGGCGGCGGCCGATCATCAGGAGCCCCTTGCCGGCGCCGATCCCGAGGATGAGGCCGATCACGAGCCAGAGGCGGTCGCGGTCGCCCGTCTCGAAGGCGGAGTCGACGACGTCGCCCGTGAGCAGCGCGATCGTCGCGGCCGCGCCGGCGCTCGCGCCCGCGAGGACGGCGGAAACGCCGACGGCGCCCCGGTACGGCCGCAGGAACCCAAGTAGCCGCACGAACGTGCGCCAGTTCGACGTCTGTCGGTCCATCCGATAGCTCAACGACGCACCGACGTGGATCCTTCCTGAGGCGCCGGAGCGAGGCGCGGGGGATGCGTCCTGCGCTACGAGTCGAGCGTGGTCAGCGTCTCCGGCGCGCCGTCCGGCGCCGCGCGGTACCAGACCGGCGAGCCGTCGCCCGCAACGCTCGAGGCGACGACAGGCTTGCCCCAGAGCCGGGCGAGGTGCGCCAGCGTTCCCTTCGCGTACTCGGCGTCGAGACCGACGCCCTCGGCCCGGTGCGCGAGGAGCAGCTCGCCGCGGCCGGCGTGATCCGCATCGACGATCTCGACCGTCGGCAGGCCGCCGTTGACGATCCCGGCGAGCAGCGACGTCCGCACCTCCTCGGCCTCGCGAGACGAGATCACGAGCCGCCGTGCGTCGCGTGCGTCGTGCTCCCAGGCGTAGAGCTTGGCCAGCTGGCACACCTTCGGCGTCAGGAACTCGGAGACGAGGGCGACGTCGTCGTAGCCCTCGATCACGCGCAGGATCTGGCCGATCGCGTCGCCGCCCCCCGCCCATTCCCAGCGCTCGCGCTCGTCGTCGTCCGGGCGCTCGGCGATCCGCTCGAGCTCGCGGAAGATCGCCCAGCCGACGTTGTACGGGTTGAGCGAGAACGGGTGCGGCTGCGTCACCGAGGCGTTGAGGCGCTGATACTCGACGAAGTCGGCGCTGTCGAGCAGGAGGCGCTGGAGGATGGCGTTGTGCGTCCAGGTCGCCATCCCCTCGTGGATGATCTTGGTCTGCAGCTGGGGCGAGAAGTAGAGCTGCTCCTCGCGCACGATCCCGATCACGTCCCGCTGCCAGTCCTCGAGGCCGCGGGCGTGCTTCATCACGAAGCCGAGGACGTCCGCCTCCGGGTTGCGCGGGAACCGCCGGCGCATCGCCTCGCGCTCCTCGTCGGCGCGCCGGCGCCGTGCCGCGGCCTCGTCGGGAAAGAGCTCGTCGAAGCGCCGCGGCGCGTCGGTCGACAGCTCCTCCTCGTACGTCTTGCCGAGCTGCGCGAGCGGCATCGCGGTCGCGAGCGCCTGGCAGTCGTCGACGAAGTCCTCGACCACCGTGCGACCGACCTCCGACATGTACGCGTCGATGCGCTCGGCCGCAGCGCGCACGCGCGGAAGAAAGCCCTTGTCCGCCGGCTCGAAGTAGCGGCTCTCCTCGAACACGACGGCGTGGCCGAGCACGTGCGCGATCACGAGGAGCTGCGCGACGAGCGAGTTCCCGTCGAGGAGGTACGCATGGGCCGGGCGGGTATTGACGACGAGCTCGTAGATGCGCGAACGGCCGCGGTCGTAGTCGTTCTTCATCTGCTCGTACGACTGGCCGAAGCGCCAGTGCGAGTACCGGCCGGGCAGGCCCCGGGAGGCGACGTCGTAGACGACCTCCGCCGGCACGAGATGGAAGGCGACGGGCGGCGGCGCGAGCCCGAGCGCGTGCGCCTCGCGCAGGCAGATGTCCTCGAGCTCGCCGAGGTCGGCGACGTCGTAGTCGGGCCGGCGCCAGAGCCCGGCCTGGACGGCGAGCGTCATGCCGCCACCGCCTCGGCGACGCCGTCACGCGCGAAGATCGTCTTCAGCGCCGACCAGATCTCCCGGTCGTCGCTCGCGTGGGCGATGACGAGCCCGTCCACGCCCGCCGCCTCGAGCGCAGTCGAAAGGCGTCCCGGCCGGGGGCCGAGGCCGGAGGACGCGATCTCCAGGTAGCCGACGAGGTTCGCGACCTCGAGGTGCTCGCGGACGAGCGCGACCGTGCCCGGATTGTCGGTCGCGAGGTTGTCGCCGTCGGAGGTGTGCAGGACGTACACGTTCCACGCGCTCGCCGGGTAGCGGTCGCGCTGGATCGACTGGGCCAGGCGGTAGGCGGACGAGACGAGGGTTCCGCCCGACTCCTTGCGCGTGAAGAACTCGTGCTCGTCGAGCTCGAACGCCTCGCTCGTATGCCCGACGAACACCACCTCGACCCGGGTGTACTGACGCCGGAAAAACTGGACGGTCCAGTAGTAGAAGAGGCGCGAGACGTGCTTCTCGCGCGCTCCCATCGAGCCCGAGACGTCCATCATGCAGATCACCACGGCCTGCGTCCGCGGCTGGGGCGTCTCGCGGTACGACCGGTAGCGCAGGTCGTCCTTCTCGATCCCGCCGACCCGGGCGGCGCCTGCCTTCGCGTTGCGCAGGAGGTTCTGGCGGAGCGTCGCCTTCTTGTCGACGAGCGGCCCTACGCGGGCGATGTCGTCGAACCTGACGTCCTCCGACGTCACCTCGAGCGAGCGGCGCGGCTTCAGCCGCGGCAGGCCGAGTTCGGCGAAGAGGATCTCCTCCACCTCGTCCAGGTCGAGCACGACCTCGTACATGACCTCGCCGGGTTCGGTTCCCGGCTCGCCCGGCTCGCCGCCCGGCTGCGGCGCAGTGCCCTGGCCCACCTCGCCCTCTCCCTGCCCGACGCCGCCCTGGCCGCGGTCGTGCACGAACCGGTAGCGCCTCTCGCCCCTGACGGGTACGCGGATGCGCTTCTCGGGGCCGGCGGTGATGATGTCCTCCTCGCCGATCTTCGACCGCAGGTGATCGCCGATCTGCCGGCGCACGCGCTCGTGGTGGTGGCGCGCGTCGCGCCGCCCCCGGTCGGCCGGGAGGACGCTGTCGCGGACGACGGCCATCGGTCGTTACCGGTGGAGGAGCTGGCCGACGTAGTCGAGCACGGTCGACGCGCAATGCGGGCAGT
>VGCB01000107.1 GCA_016870235.1 Actinomycetota bacterium
TCTGGCGGAAGGCGGGCCCGCGCTCGAGCTCGCGCGTCCGGCCGAGGTCGTGGAGGATCGCGGCGGCGAGCAGCAGGTCGCCGCGCAGCCGCGGATGGAGCTGCGCCGTCTCGCGGCAGAGCGTCGCGACGCCGACCGTGTGCTCGAGCAGTCCGCCCGCGTAGCCGTGGTGGCCGTCGGCCCCGGCCGCCGGCAGGGCGCGGAGGGCCTCGCGGAGGGCGCGGTCTCCGAGCACGCCCCCCACGAGCGCGGCCAGCCCGGGATGCGCGATCTCGGCGGCCAGGAACTCGAGGAAGCCGTCGAGCTCGTCGGCGTCGCGGCGCATCGCCGGCGCCAGCGTCGCCGGGTCGACCTCGGCGGCGTCGAGCGACCGCACCTGGAGCTGGAGCGCGTTGCCGTAGCGCTCGACCCGGCCGAGGACGCGGACGGCGTCGCCCTCCGCGAAGCGGCGATCGAGGAGCTCCACGTCCTGCCACACGCGCGCCTCGATCCTGCCGCTCGGGTCGACCAGCTCGAGCGCCAGGTACGGGGCGCCGCTCCGCGTCTGCAACCGCCGCTTGCGGGCGACGGCGTAGACGCCGTCGACGGTTCGGTCCTCGGTCAGCTCGGCGATCGCGGTCACGACACCGGAGTCTATGGCTGCGCCCTCTCTGCGAGGGCGCCCGGTACCCTCGCCTGCATGGCAGACGTCGCCCCGTTCCGGGCCATCCGGTACGCGCGCTCGACGCCCTCGGTGACGGCACCTCCGTACGACGTGATCGGGCCGGAGGAGCGGGCACGGTACCTCGCCCTCGACCCGTGCAACGTCGTCCACCTGACGCTCAACGAGTCGGAGGAGGCGGCCGGCGCGCTCTTCCGCTCCTGGCTCGCGGACGGCACGCTCGTCGAGGACGCGGAGCCGGCGGCCTGGGCCGTCCGGCAGGACTACGTCGGCCCGGACGGCGTGGCACGCCGTCGGGAAGGGGTCGTGGCCTCCCTCCGCGTCGAGCCCTACGAGACGCGCGTCGTCCTCCCGCACGAGCGGACGCACGCGGGGCCGAAGGAGAGCCGCCTCCGGCTGCTGCGCGCGGCGCGCGCGCAGCTCGAGCCGATCTTCCTCCTCTACGACGGCGACCCCCCGGTGACGCCGCCCGCGCGCGAGCCCGATCTCGAGGCCGGCGCCACGAGCCTCTGGCGCGTCGACGGCTCCGGCCTGCCCGGGTTCTTCGCCGACCGCCAGCTCCTGATCGCCGACGGGCACCACCGTTACGAGACCGCGGTCGCATACGCGGCCGAGACCGGCGCCGACCGGATGATGGTCGTGCTCGTCTCGACGTCCGACCCGGGCCTCGAGATCTTCCCGACGCATCGACTCTTCCGCGGTCACGAGGGCGCCGTCCCCGAGGCGCCGCGGGAGGCCTCGCCCGAGGCGGCGCTCGAGCGGCTGGGCGGGCTCGGCTACGAGTGCGGCCGGGCCGTCGGCTACCGCGCGGGCGGGGCCGTGCTCGTCGAGGGCCGGGAGGGCGAGCTCGACGTCGAGCTCGTCGACCGGCTCGTCGGCCACGAGGGCATCGACTACACGCCCGACGCCGCCGAGGCGATCCGGCGGGTCGACGCCGGCGAGGCGGACGGCGCCTTTCTCCTGCGCGCGACACGGATCGAGGACGTCTTCTGCCGCGCCCGCGAGGGGCAGGTGATGCCGCAGAAGACGACCTACTTCTTCCCCAAGCTCACCTCGGGCCTCCTCTTCCACGGCGCCGGATGAGCACGCCGGTCGACTGGCTCGCGCTCTTCCGCGACTGCGTCGCGGACATCGAGCAGGTGCTCGAACGGCTACCGACGCGCGCCGAGCGCGAGCCGGTCCTCCGGGCCGGCGAGGGCGGAGACGACACGACCGCGATCGACGCCGCCGCGGAGGAGGCCGTCGTCGGCCGGCTCGAGAGGCTCGGGATCGACCTCACCCTGGTCTCCGAGGAGCTCGGCGTCCGCGCCTTCGGCGGCGGCGGCGATCTGCGCGTCGTGATCGACCCGATCGACGGCTCGGTGAACGCGAAGCGCGGGATCCCGTTCTTCGCGCTGTCCGTCGCGGTCGCCCACGGCGCGACCATGGACGACGTCGTCTTCGGGTTCGTGCACGACTTCGGCTCCGGCGAGCAGTGGACGGCGGAGAAGGGCCGGGGCGCGCTCCTCGACGGCCGGCCGCTGCCGCCGGTCGGGCCCAAGGAGACGATCGAGCTCCTCGACTTCGAGGGGACGACGACCGCCTTCATCGCCGAGTGGGCGCCGCGGGTCTCCCCGATCGCGCGCCGGCTGCGGGTGATGGGCTCGCTCGCGCTCTCCCTCTGCCACCTCGCCGCCGGTCGCGTCGACGCGGTCTGCTCGCTGAAGCCGGCGCGCTCGATCGACATCGCCGCCGCGCAGCTCCTCGTGCGCGAGCGCGGCTTCGCGATCGATCTCTTCGAGGATCCGCCCTTCGGTGGCGCCGCGCTCGACCTCGGCGCCCGCTCGCGTGTGGTCGCCGCCGCGACGCCGGCGATCTGTGAGGCGCTCGGTGACGCCCTGCGCCACTAGTGCGGCGTCTCACAACGTTAGACCGGAAACGATTGTTGTGACACCGCACTACCATGCTTGCTGCACGCCGGCCATGCCAGGACGGTGCGGAGACACCGGACGGGCGTGATCCTGAAGCGGTCGCAGCGCGTTTCCACCCGGTTTCGGGTGCAACGCTGCGAGAAGCCGCACGAGAGGCGCCGGGAATCCCGCGTCTCAGCCGCCGCCGATCCGCTCCCAGCGCTCGACGACGTGGTCGGCGGTGCGCCACGCGACCGCCTGCGCGGTCAGCGTCGGGTTCCGGCCGCCGCTCGAGGGGAACGTGCTGGCTCCGAGGACGATGAGGTTCGGCACGTCGTGGCAGATCCCGTACGGGTCGACGACGGAGCGCGTCGGGTCCTCACCCATCCGCGTGCCGCCGTAGGCGTGCGAGGAGACGGCGAGCGGCATGAGCGGCGTCGTGAACCATGTCTCGGTCGCCCCGGCCGCCCGGAACCACTCCCGCAGCCGGTCGGTGAGGAACGTGAACGCGTTCCGCTCGTTCTCGCGGAAGTCGAGCGTGGTCCGGATCACGGGGATCCCCTCCCGATCCTGCACGACCGGGTCGAGATCGAGGACGAAGTCCTCGTACGTGAGCTGCTCGATCTGCAGGATCGCGTACCCGACCGAGCCCGCGTGCTCGTGCAGCCACGCCTTCCATGCCGCTCCCCAGCGGGGCACGGACGGGGGCGTGCCGCGCGCGAGCGCGATCGGCTTCTGCTCCATGCACATCTGCATCACCGAGCCGCCGACGAACCCGAGGCCCGCGTGGTCGAAGTTGTCGCCCTCCCAGTCGTCGACCGACGTCCCCTGCGCCGCGCCGCCGCTCATCGCGTTGAGGCGGCGGCCGGGGAAGAGGGCGGAGGCGAAGACGATGTTGTGGGTCGTGAAGTGGCGGCCGACCTGCCCGCCGCCGTTGCCGAGGCCCGAGAGCAGCAGGAGCCGGACGTTCTCGTACGTGTAGCCCGCGACGATCACGGCCCGCGCCGGCTGGAATCGCGCCTCCCCGCCCTCGAGGTAGCGCACGCCGGTCGCGCGCCCGTCCGTGCCCGTCTCGATCCGCGTCGCCCGCGCACTGGTGACGAGCCGCAGCCGGCCCGTCTCGATCGCGGCGGGGATCGGCCCGAGCGAGGTGACCCCGCGTGCGTCGGCGACGCACATCCCGAACGCGCAGAAGCCGCAGTACGTGCAGCCGGGGAGCCCGGCGTACGGCTGCGACCGGATCCCAGCGGCGGTCGGGAAGGGGTGCCACCCGAGCTCACGGGCGGCAGCGGCCGTCAGCTCGGTGAAGCCCGTGCGCCGCAGCGGCGGCAGCGGGTACTCGCGGCTGCGCGGGCCCTCGAAGACGTTGCCGGCAGCGTCGATCCGCCCGCCCAGGTTCCCGGCCTTGCCGGAGACGCCGAGGAGCCACTCGACCCGGTCGTAGTACGGCTCGAGCTCGTCGTAGCCGTACGGCCAGTCGGCGACGGTCGATCCCTCCGGCAGCGCGGACGGCCCGTAGCGCTCGAGGGAGGCGCTGCGCTCGCGGAAGTGCCACGGGAGCAGCCGGAAGTACTGCGCGGGCGAGTGCTGCGCGGAGCCGCCGACGCCGTTCGACATCAGCGCCCGGAACCACGGCTGTGCGGCCGCCTCGAGGCTGTCGCGGCGCCACGTCGGGATCTCGTGGTTCACCTTCGCGGCGCCGAGGCCGTTGCGGACGTCGTTCTCGATCTCGTCGAGGACGAAGTCGGTCCGTGCGTGCCAGTCGCCCGCCTCGAGTGCGACGACCTCGAGCCCCGCCTGCGTCAACGGCCCGACGGCGACGCCCGCGGTGGCGCCGAGGCCGACGACGACGACGTCGGCGAGGCGCGATCTCGTCATCGTCCGAGGTCGGGGTAGTCGGCGAGCGACCGCAGCCGGCCGCCGACCTCGACCTCGAGCTGCTGCTCCTCCGCCGTCACCTCCAGGCGCACGCCGGGGAAGCCCAGGAGCCGCCAGCCGGCGAGGTTGCGGTTGCCGCCGTGACGCGGATCGCCGAACGCCCCTTCGAGCATCAGGTGGTGGAGGAAGCCGAACGCCGAGGCGCCGTCGTCGACCTCGTCGAGCTCTCCCCGCTCGAGCCGTCCCAGCACGTCGTCCTGCGCAGCTGCACCCACACCCGCGAACGGGCTCCCGTGCAGGCGCTCGGCCGCCGTCGAGAGCCCGTCGAGCACGGTCGAGACCCAGGGGGCGACGTGGGCGAGCGCGCCGTCGAGCGCGCCGAACGCGTAGGCGTCGACGCCGAGGGACATCGCGCCCGGGCCGTTCTCGTCCTCGGGCAGCAGCCGCTCGAGCACGGCCGCGAGCACCGCCCCGTGCTCGGCTGTCAGCTCAGGCATCGGACGCGGAGCGGAACTGGGGAATCACGCGCTCGGCGAAGAGCTGCTGCGTCTTGATCGCCTTCCAGTGCTCGGTCCCGCCCATGTTCGTCGTGATCGAGACCTCCGTCAGCCCCTCGCACACGTCGACGACCGCGCGGATGCGCTCCGCGACCTCGCCCGGCGTGCCGACCCACACGATGTCGTCGTCGATCATCTTCTCGAGCGGCATCTCGCTGAACGACTCGAGGATGCCGGCGGCGTAGAAGCCGTAGCCGGCCGCCACGAGCTCCTCGGCCGGCGCCGCCTCGGGCAGCGCGACCTTCTGCGCGAGCATGAACCGCTCGATCGCGAGCGCCGCGTCGCGTCGCGCCACGGCCGGATCGTCGTCGAGGTGGCAGGCGTGGATCCAGACGATGTCGGGCGTGTGCCCGGCGACGGCGCAGGCCTCGCGGTACAGGTCGAGCGGCTTGCGCAGCCACTCGTACGGGAGGAGCGGGGGAACGGCGACGCCCCAGCCGCACTCGCCGGCACGTATGTACGTCGAGTCGCTCGTGCCGCCGACGAAGATCCGGAACCGTCGCGCCGGGGCCGGCCGCGGCGCCAGGTGGCTGTCGTCGATCGTCCAGAACCGGCCTTCGTGCGAGAACCGCTCCTGCTCGAGCGCGGCGAGGAGCACGTCGACCGCCTCGTCGTACCGCGGCTGGGACTCGAGCAGCGGGATCCCGAGCTTCGGCGGCAGCCAGCCGTGGCCGCGGCCGATGCCGAACTCGTAGCGGCCGCCCATGAGGACGTCGGCGGCGGCGATCTGGGAGGCGAGGACGACCGGGTTGTGCGCAGGCAGCGTGTGGAGGAGCGTCCGGAACCGGATCCGGTCCGTCCGCTGGGCAGCGGCTGCGAAGAAGGCGAGCGGGTTCGCCGAGATCGAGAACTCGGGGAAGCAGTAGTGCTCGATCACCGAGTAGACGTCGAAGCCCGACTCCTCGCCGTGGACGAGCTGGTCGAGCGCCTCGTGGAACACCTGCGCCGGGCTCTTGCCCGGCCAGCTCTGCAGCTCGCTGTAGAGGCCGAAGCGCATGGAGATCCTCGCGGTCGGGGGCGTTGGGGGCCGGACGAGGATATCTCGCCGCCGGCCCCGGGAGCACAACGCGCCCCGTCCGCTCGTTCTGCAGGTCACCGAACAGAAGCGGGCGGCTTGCGCCGCCCGCTCCGCTCCGGGAGGTGGAGCTCAGTGCCCGGTCACGGGCGCCATCGGGTTGCCGGCCGCCGCCGGCTTCCGGAGTGCCGCCGTCGCCCCGAGCGCGAACCAGGCGAGGACGATGAAGCCGATCCCTGCGAGCAGCAGCGCGACGCCGACGACGATGCCGAAGAGGGAGAGCTGCTCGGCCATGTAGCTCATGTTGAGCGCGGTCGAGAGCGCGTTCGCCGTCACCCAGGTGTTGCGAGCGGCGTTCGGGACGGGCTTGCCGGCGTCGTCCTTCAGAGCCGCCGCCTCGTCGCTCGTCCCCTTCGGGTTGTCGGGATCGTCGGCGGCGAGGAACCGGCCCATCTGCGCGTACGTCAGGCCGTCGCTGGAGCCGAGTGCGTGCTCGCGGATGACCTGCGCGAAGGCGCGGGCCTGCTCGCCCGTCAGCACCTGCTCTTCCGACCACTGGGACGCGTACCGCGCCACCGCCTCGTCCTGCTCGGCGTTGCCGAACACGATCTGCTCCTGCTTGATGCTGTCGCGGACGGTGGTGCGCCCGTCGACGCCCATGTAGATCGCGATCGCGCCGAACACGATCAGCACGATGCCGGCGACGAAGCCGCCGAGTTCGATGATCCGCTTGGCGTTCATCTCTCCACCTCCCGTGGATCGAAGGTCTTCGTGGACGGCCTCAGCTTCCACCGCGCTGCGTGCGGCGGCATCCGGGCCGGGAGGCGAAGCGCGTGCTCGAATGCCACGGTCTCGATGCGGGGAAGTACGCAGCCGGCGGGCGGTAGGCTGGAAGCATGGCCGATCCGCAGCCCGATCGCGACGCGATCCTGAAGGCACTCGAGGACGTGATCGATCCCGAGCTCCGCCGTCCGGTGACCGAGCTCGAGATGGTGCGCGACGTCGTCGTGCGCGACGACGGCTCGGTCGACGTCACGATCGCGCTCACGGTCGCTGGCTGCCCGCTCCGGTCGAGCTTCGAGGAGCAGGTGCAGCGCTCGGTCGGCGGTCTCGCCGGCGTCACCGCCGTGCGGCTCCACTTCGACGTGATGACGCCCGAGGAGAAGACGGCACTCGTCTCCCGCCTCCGCGGGAACCGGCCCGAGAAGAGTGTCCAGCTCGACCCGGGCACGCGTGTCGTCGCCATCGCGTCCGGCAAGGGCGGTGTCGGCAAGTCGACGCTGACCGCGAACATCGCGTACGCCCTCGCGGCGGGCGGGGAGCGCGTGGGCGTCCTCGACGCAGACGTCTACGGGCACTCGATCCCGCACATGCTCGGGATCCGCCAGCGGCCGATCGCCGTCGACGAGATGATCGTCCCGCCGGTCAACTGGGATCTGAAGCTGATGTCGATCGGTTTCTTCACCGAGGACAACGCTCCCGTCATGTGGCGCGGCCCGATGCTCCACCGCGCGCTCGAGCAGTTCCTCTCCGACGTGCACTGGGGCGACCTCGACACGCTCGTGGTCGACATGCCGCCGGGGACGGGGGACGTCTCGATCTCGCTGGGGCAGCTGCTTCCGCGGGCGGACGTCGTCGTCGTGACGACGCCGCAGGCGGCCGCTCAGCAGGTCGCGGTGCGCGCGGCGCAGATGGCGGAGAGGACTGGGATGCGGATCACCGGGGTGATCGAGAACATGACGTACCTCGTCGGCACCGGCCAGCGGATCTTCGGCGAGGGCGGCGGGCAGGAGCTGGCCGACGCGGTCGGCGCGCCGCTGCTCGGCGCCGTTCCGCTCGACCCGGCGCTGCGGGAGGCGGCC
>VGCB01000108.1 GCA_016870235.1 Actinomycetota bacterium
CGGCGACATCTGGACGTTCGCAGACCGGTCGTCCCTTTCGGGCGCGCTCACGGCTGTCCGCAGGTCAGATCCGGGCGTTGACCCAGCCGCCGACGAGCATCGACCGTGAGCGCTCGAGCATCGAGGCCATCGCGGCAGCAGCGGCATCTGGATTCCCGTCCGCGACCGCGACCGCGATCTCGTCGTAGTACGGCTCGGCCCACTCGGCGCTGCTCGAGGGCGCGCCGACCTCGAGGAGCCAGAACCGGTGCGCCTCGAACACGAGGTCGAGCACGATCCGCTCGCGCCGGCCGCTGCCGGAGATCTCGCAGAGGAGCTCGTGGAGCTCGAGCGACCGCAGCGCCTTCTCGCGCCACTCGGTCTCCTGACCGAACCGGTCCGCGGCCGCGCGCACCTGGGCTGCCTGGTGGGGGAGACGGCGTCGCGCGGCGTCGGCGGCGACACCCGGCTCGAGCATGATGCGGAGCGCGAACACCTCGGCGACGTCGTCGAAGCCCATCGGCCGGACGACGTAGCCCTTGCGCGGCAGCACGAGGACGAGGCCGTCGTGCGCGAGCAGGCGGAGAGCCTCACGGACTGGTGTCTTGGAGACGCCGAAGTGCTCGGCCAGCACCGCTTCGGCGATCGGGGCGCCGGGTGGAAGTCGCGAGTGGAGGATGTCGTCGCGCAACGCCTCGTAGGTCTGCTCGGTCAGCGACAGGCCCGGGCGTGCCGCCAGCTCGGCGCTCGTCGGCTTGCGCTCGCGGGAGGCTCCGCGTGCGGAGCGCCTGGTGGTCATGCGGTTCTCCAGCTGGTTGGGCGCATCGAGGCACACACGGTATCCGGTCGAGCAGGGAGGAGTCATGGTGGGAGGTAGGGTCGAGGGCAAGGTCGCGATCGTGACCGGAGCGGGATCGGGCATCGGGCGGGCGAGCGCGATCCGGTTGGCACGCGAAGGGGCGAGCGTCGTCGTCGCGGACATCGACGTCGGGGCCGCCGACGTGACGGTCGCAGCGATCGAAGGGTCGAGCGGAGTCGCGCTCGCTGTGCGGACGGATGTCTCGGTCGAGTCGCAGATGGAGGCTCTCGTGCTGGCCGCAGTTGATGCGTACGGCGGTCTCGACGTTCTCGTCAACAACGCCGCCGTCACGATCCCGGCGACTGCGACCGAGACGACCGAGGAGGTCTTCGACCGCTCGATCGGCGTCAACCTGAAAAGCGTGCTCTTCGGTTGCAAGCACGCGGTTCCGGCGATGAAGCGGCGCGGCGGCGGCTCGATCGTCAACATCGCTTCCATGCTCGGTCTCGTCGCCTCGCCGCGGCAGGCGCCGTACTCGGCCTCGAAGGGCGGTGTTGTGCTCCTCACGAAGCAGGTGGCGGTCGACTATGCGCGTGACGGGATCCGCTGCAATTGCATCTGTCCGAGCGAGGTCGACACCCCGATGCACCGCGGCTTCGTCGAGGCAACGCCGGACCCGGAGGCGACGAAGGCGGCGCTGCTCGCGCGGATCCCGCTCGGCCGCGTCGCGCGGCCGGAGGAGCTCGCCGACGCGGTGCTGTACCTGGCGAGCGACGAGTCGTCGTACGTGACCGGGATCGCGCTGCCAGTGGACGGCGGACTGACGGCGCTGTAGCCCGCGGGGCCGTGGACGCCGGGCCGTCGCACTTCTGCGTCGAAGTCGGAACACACCCGCAACGGAATCGCTGCAACGATTCCGGAAGGGGCCTCGCATCCCCCATAGGGGGAGACGGATCGAGGGAGGCGAACCGTGGTCCCGACCGGCTGGGGACGACGACGCCGACGGCGCGTCTCCAACGCGACCCGACCCCGTACGTCTCCCGTCGTCGCGACGCTTCCAGGCCCGTCGGGGCTCGGCGAGGCTACGCGACCGCGAGCGTCTCGAGCTCGTCGAGCAGCACGTCGAGCTCGGCCATGATCGCGGTCAGCTGCCCGAGCCGCTCCTGCCCCTCGGCGCCGAGCGACGCGAAGGTCGTCAGCGGCGCGCGGACGTCGCCGACAGGGCAGCCGCAGGCGGCAGCTAGCGCCTTCGAGTAGCACTGATGCCCGTACGTCGGGTGCCCCGCCTGCCAGACGACGTACATGCGGTCGATCAGGTGCTGGATGCGCCGCGCGTCGTCGACACGCCCCTCGACGAGGTACTCCCAGATCTTCGTCGACGCGCGCGGGATGAAGTTCCCGTACGGGTTCACGTAGCCGACCGCACCGAGCAGGAACGACTCGACGATGCGCTCGCCGGCGAACACGTTCATCACACCCTCGGTCTCCTCGATCACGTCGAAGACGCGGGCGACGTCCTGGCTTGCCTCCTTGAGGTACCGGATGTTCTCGAACGCCCGGGTGAGCCGGCCGACGAGCTTCGCGGACATGTCGACGTTCGAGGTGAACGGGTTGTTGTAGAGCATGATTGGCAGCGACACCGCCTCGCAGATCGCGCGGTAGTAGCCGAAGACCTCGTCGTCGGTCGGCGTGTAGTAGTAGGGCGGGATGATCATCAGCCCGTCGGCGCCGAGCGACTCCGCCTCGCGGCTGTAGCTCACGGCGTTCGGCGTGTGGGCGTTCATCGTCCCCACGAACACGGGCACGCGGCCGTCCACGTGCCGCACCGTCGTCTCGACGAGCTGCGTGCGCTCGTCATCGGAGACGGTCAGGAACTCACCGGTGGTGCCGAGGATGATGACGCCGTGGACGCCCTGCTCGAGCTGCCACTCGAGGAGTCGCCTCTGCCCCTCGACGTCGATCGCGCCACCGTTCTCGGTGAACGGCGTCACGTTGACCGAGTAGCTGCCGCGGAACTCCTGGGCACCCATGTCTTCCTCCTCGCGAGCCGACCGATCCGTTGCGGTTGCCTGACGTCCTGCCTCCGACCTCGTAGTGTACGCGGATGCGTTTCGGCGTCTGGCACGACTTCCGCAACCCGCCGCAATGGCGCCGGCCCTGGGAGGCCGTGTACCGTGAGAACGTCGATCAGATTGCGTGGGCGGAGACGCTCGGGTACGACTCCGCGTGGCTCTCCGAGCACCACGTGACGGACGACGGCTACCTGCCGGCGGTCTTCCCGCTCCTCGCGGCGCTCGCGGAGCGCACGTCGACGATGCGCCTCGGGACGGCGGTGATGCTCGCGCCGTTCCAGCAGCCGATCCGGTTCGCGGAGGAGGCTGCGGTCGTCGACCTGCTGAGCAGGGGCCGCCTTGAGCTCGGGCTCGGGCTCGGCTACCGGTCGAAGGAGTTCGAGGCGCTCGGCATCCCGCGTGGCGAGCGCGCAGGCAGGACGGAGGAGCTCGTCGAGATCGCGCGCCGAGCCTGGACGGGCGAGCCGTTCACCTACGAAGGCCGTCACTGGCGCCTCGACGACGTGCAGGTGACGCCGCCACCCTTCCAGCAGCCGTCGCCGCCGATCTGGATCGGCGGCTCGACGCTGAGGGCGGCCGAGCGCGCCGCGCGGCTGCGGTGCCACTTCTTCCCCGACGCGTACGCGCCGCGCGAGGTGATCGACCGGTTCTGGAGCGCCCTCGCAGAGCTCGGCGAGGATCCCACGCCGTACCGGATTGGCTCGAACCCCTCGATCTACGTCACCGACGACCCCGAGCGCGGCTGGCACGAGGTCGGCGAGCACTTCCTCTACCAGTACAACGTCTACCGCCGCTGGTTCGGCGAGAGCGGGTTCGACACTGCGCCGTCCGCGACCGATCCCTCGCAGCTCCCCCGCGAGCGCTACATCGTCGGGCCGCCGGACGCCGTCGTCGAGGCGATCGGCCATATCGAGGCGCGGACCGGCTGCGACGTCCTCATCTTCTGGGCGCGACCTCCCGGCCTCTCGATCGAGCTCAGCAACCGATCGGTCGAGCGGTTCGCGCGCGAGGTGATCCCGCGGATCCGTCGCCAGGACGCGGGCCCGGAGCCGGCCTCACCGGCCGACGAGATCCGCAGACAGGACCGGTAACCGCCGCACGTCCCGGCCCGCGGCCGAGACGGCGTTCGCGAGCGCGGCGGCGGCGAGCGAGACGGCGATCTCGCCCACGCCGCGCGCGCCAAGGGGGTTCCGCGGCGACGGAGCCCATTCGAGGACGATCGCCTCGATCGCCGCGCAATCGAGAGCCGTCGGCACGAGGTAGTCGCGCAGGCCGTACGTGAGCACGTTGCCCTCGTCGTCGCGATGCACTGCCTCCTGCAGCGCGCAGCCGAGGCCCTGCGCTGCGCCCCCGAGCAGCTGGCCGAGGACGACCGCCCGATCGAGGGCGCGGCCGGCGTCGACCACGACGACGATCCGGTCGACGTGCACCGACCCGGTCTCCGGGTCGACCGCCACCCGCGCCGCCGCGGCGCCGTACGTGTAGGTGGGCGCCTCCGGCTGAAAGGTGCCGAGCGCCTCGAGCGGCGCACGCTGCCCCGCGTCGATCAGCTCCCGCAGCGCGAGCGCCGCCTCGTGGACTGCGCTTCCGGTCATCATCGCCGTCCGGCTCGCGAACGTGCCGCCGCCGTCCCAGTCGGTCGGGCCCTCGACGACGCCGACGTGCTCCTCCGGCACGCCGAGCGCCCGGGCGGCGACCCGGGCGAGCGTCGTCTCGTGCCCCTGGCCGAACGAGCGCGACGCGACTTCGACGGCGATCCGTCCGTCCTCTCCGAGCCGCGCGCGGGCCTGCTCGGGAGCGGGCGTGCCCGACGCCTCCACGCTGACCGCGACCCCGGTCGCAACCCGGCCGGCAGTCGCGTCACGGCCCGGCGCCACGCTCTCGACACCCGCGATCGCGGCGTCGAGGGCCGCCTCGTAGTCGCCGCCGTCGAGGACGACGCCCGCGAGGCCCGTGTCGTACGGCATCGCGTCCGCGGGAACGAGATTGCGACGGCGGATCGCGATCGGATCGAGACCCACCTCCGCCGCCGCCCGGTCGACGAGCCGCTCGCGGGCGAGCACCGCCTCGACGTACGCCGGGCCGCGCATCGTCCCGAGCGGCACCTTCGCCGACCGGACGTGATCGACCCGGCAGCGGTAGGCGAGGGGCCGGTACGGGCCGAGGAACGCCTTGCTCACGACGAGCCCGACCGTGATCCCGTTCGGTCCCAGGAAGGCGCCGAGGTCGGACCGGACGGTCGCGTCGAGCCCGAGGATCGTGCCGTCCAGGTCGAGCGCGACCGCCGCCTCCCAGCTCTGACCGCGCGACTGGTAGGAGGCCAGGAGGTGCTCGGACCGCGTCTCGAGCCAGCGGACGGGGCGCCCGAGCCGGAGGGACGCGAGGGCGACGACGACGTCCTCCGGATGCAGTTCGCCGCGGACGCCGAAGCCGCCGCCGAGGTCGTGCAGCCGGAGCTCGACCTGCGAGCCCGCGAGACCGAGCATCGCGGCCATCGCGGCGCGCGCGTGGTTCGGCGCCTTCGCTGCGAGCCACAGCACGAGCCTGCCGGCGTCGCGGTCGTATGCCGCGATCGTCCCTCTCGGCTCGAGCGGCATCCCTCCCTGCCGCGCGACGTCGAAGCGCTCGCGCACGACGACCGGGGCCGTGGCGAAGACGGCGTCGACGTCGCCGAACGCGTCGGCGTGCACGTGCACGGTCTCCGGCTCCGGCAGCGGCGCCGCGACGAGATCGAGCGCAACCCGTTCCGCTCCCCCGACCGCGAGCTCGGGCGAGGTCGCCACGACCGCCGCGACCGCCTGGCCGGGGTAGCGGACGATCCCGTCCGCGAGCGCGGGCTGCAGGAGCGGCTCGAGCTCGGACGGGATCGGGATGCGCGGCGGGATCGCTCCGGGGCGGCGCTCGAGCTCGGCGAGCGAGAACGCGTCGAGGACGCCCGGCAGCGCCAAGGCCCCGTGGAGATCGACGGAGCGGATTCGCGCCGCCGCGACCGGGCTGCGGACGACGGCGAGATGGGCCAGGCCGTCCAGACGCACGTCGCCGACGAAGCAGCCCGCGCCGCGAAGGAGCGGCGCGTCCTCGCGGCGGCCGAGACGCCTCTCGTCGCTCGCCACGGGCACACCATATTGTTAGCGCGTGCAAGATCGAGAGAGCGCCCGCGTCGAGGCAAGCGTCCGGCCGTGCGGATCTGTTGCCCTTTTTGTCAACAGACATTCCCGCGTCCGGCTCGCGATCGGGACGACGGAGCGCCGGCCGTAGCGACGGACACCGTCTGGGCTCCGACCGACGAGTTCCTCCTCGACGGGAACCTCGCCGGCTTCATGCGGCGCCACGGGATCGCCTCGTACGACGAGCTCGAGCGCGCCTGGATCGCCGACCCCGACTGGTTCTGGCTGGCCGCCGCCGACGACGTCGGGCTCACCTGGCTCGAGCGCCCGTCGCGCGCGCTCGACCCGAGCCGGGGGCCCGCGTGGCCGCGCTGGTACGCCGACGGCACCACGAACCTCGTGCACGCGTGCGTCCGGCAGCACCCCGCGGACGCGCTCGCGCTCCTCTGGGAGGGCGAGGAGGGCGCCGTCCGCCGCGTCACGTTCGGTGAGCTCGACGCGCTCGTCGGCCGGATCGCAGGTGGGCTCCGGGCGCTCGGCGTCGGCCCGGGCGACCGCGTCGGGCTGTTCCTGCCGCTGACACCGGAGGCGGTCGCGTGCTGCTACGCGTGCGCAGCCCTCGGCGCGATCTACGTGCCTGCGTTCTCCGGCTACGGCGCCGACGCGGTCGCCGTGCGGCTCGCCGACGCCGGGGCGAAGGTGCTGATCACGGCCGACGCCTTCCTGCGACGCGGCCGCCGGATCGACATGCGCGCGGTCGCCGAGGCGGCGGCCGCCCGCGCGCCGTCGGTCGAGCGCGTCGTCGTGATGCCGCGACTCGACGAGGTGCCCGGCTGGGATCGGTTCCTCGACGTCGAGCCGTTCGTCGACCTCGAGCCGGTCGCCGGCGACCACCCGTTCATGGTCGCGTACACCTCGGGGACGACCGGCCGCCCCAAGGGCGCCGTGCACACGCACGCGTCGTGGCCGGTGCGCTCTGCGACCGAGACCGCCTGGCACCTCGACCAGCGCCCGGGCGAGCCGATGATCTGGATGACCGACCTCGGCTGGATCATGGCGGCGCTCTCGATCACGGGCTGCCATCTCACGGGCCGGCCGCTCCTCCTCTACGACGGCGCCCCCGACCATCCGGCGCCGTCGCGGATGGCCGAGGTGCTCGCCCGGCACGAGGTCGGCGTCTTCGGCACGTCGCCGACCTACATCCGCTCGCTGATGGGACGCGACGACCACGGCTTCGACGGGCGCCACGCCTCGCTCCGGCTCCTCTCCGGCGGCGGCGAGCCGTGGACGGAGCCGGTCTGGCGCTGGTACTTCGAGCGCGTCGGCGGCGGCCGGATCCCGTTGATCAACCAGTCGGGCGGCACCGAGGCAGGAGCGATCCTCGCCTCCGTGCCGCTCCGGCCGATCCGGCCGTGCACGTTCAACAGCCCAGCCGTCGGGGTCGACGCGAACGTGTTCGCCGCGGACGGCCGGCCGGCGGCGCCCGGCGCGCTCGGCGAGCTCGTCGTCCTGCAGCCGTGGGTCGGGCAGACGAAGGGGTTCTGGGCCGACGACGACAGCCGGTACGAGGAGGCGTACTGGTCGAGATGGCCCGGCGTGTGGGCGCACGGCGACCTCGCGAGCCGCGACGCCGACGGCCACTGGCTGCTGCACGGGCGCAGCGACGACACGCTGATGATCGCCGGCAAGCGCGTCGGGCCCGCCGAGGTCGAGGCGGCGGTCGCGACGATCCCCGGCGTTCGCGCAGCGGCGGCCGTCGGCCTGCCGCACGAGACAAAGGGAGAGGCTCTCTGGTGCTTCATCGTCGCGCGCGGCGAGCCCGAGGGGCTCGAGGATGAGGTGGCGGCCACGATCGTCGAGCGGCTCGGCAAGCCCTTCGCGCCCGAGCGGGTCGTCGTCGTC
>VGCB01000109.1 GCA_016870235.1 Actinomycetota bacterium
TGCGGCGCGGCATCGCGACGGCGTCCTTCGTGTCACCGGCACCGGCGACGAGGCGGCCCGCGCCGTCGCCTCCTGGTACCGGCGGGCCGCCCGGGAGCGGATCGAGGTCGCCGTCGAGCGCGAGGCCGCCCGGCTCGACCTCTCCCCCACGCGCATCTCCATCCGCGACCAGCGGACGCGCTGGGGGTCCTGCTCGCGATCGGGCGCCCTCTCCTTCAGCTGGCGCCTGATCCTCGCTCCCCTACCGGTGCTCGAGTACGTCGTCGTCCACGAGCTCTGCCATCTGCGGCGCCACGACCATTCGCCGGCCTTCTGGGCGCTCGTGGAGCACGCGCTCCCGGGCTGGCGCGCCCACGCGCAGTGGCTCGCCGACCACGGCGCCGCGCTCCACGGGTACCGGCCGGAGCTCGTCCTCGCCGGCACGCGCTGAGCGGTCCGCGCGCGCTACTCGGGGCGGGCGAACACGCGGAACGTCGGACGCGACTCGAGCACCTCGTGGAACTCCGGGTTCCGGCACCCGGCGCCGTCGAGCCGGTGCTCGTAGCACGCCGAGATCTCCGTCCGGCACATCGGCAGCGGCGCCCGACGCGCCTTCACGGCACCGAACCCCTCGCGGGTGCGGGCGGCCGCCTCGAGCAGGTCGAGATCGATCTCGACGTCGAAGATCTTCTGCAGGCAGCCCATGAACGTGTGGCCCCACGCCTCGTACGCGTAGACGAAGGGACAGCCGCTCGAGATGCAGGCATCGGGATGCACGACGCGGTCGCAGTGGACCTCGCAGCGCCGGCACTCCACCTCGTCCCGGGGATGGAGCGGCAGCTCGGTCGTGGTCGGGGAGGGCTCGATCACACGAGAGATGGTGGCAGGGTTGGCACGGTTCGCGCAAGGCTTGACACGACCCGCGTTTGGTGCAACGGCCGCCGCGGACGGGTTGCCGTCCTCCCGCGACGCGCGTCCGGAAGCCAGGAGCAGACCCGGGCAACGGCCGGGTCGCGGCCCCCGAGCGATCGTCTAGGGTTCTGCGCCGTGCTACACCGCATCCTCTTCGCGCTGCTCGGACTCGGGCCGCTCCTGATCGTGCTCCACTACGCGACCGGCCTCGGGTCGACCGCCGAGTTCGTGCTCGCCGCCGCCGCGCTCGTTCCGCTCGCCTGGCTGATCGGCGAGTCGACGGAGCACGCGGCCGAGCACACCGGCCCCGGGATCGGCGGCTTCCTCAACGCGACGTTCGGGAACGCCCCGGAGCTGATCATCGCGCTCCTCGCCGTGCACGAGGGCCTGACCGACGTCGTCCGCGGCTCGCTCACCGGCTCGGTGATCGGCAACCTCCTGCTCGTGATGGGGTTCTCGCTCGTCGCCGGCGGCAAGGGGCAGGCGGACCACCACTCGGGCCTCGTCTCGATGGGCGTGATCGCCGCCGCGATCGGCCTGTTCGTGATCCCCGCCGCGATGGGTTGGAGCGGCGAACCCGAGCGCCACGCGATCGCGGTCGCCTCGATCCCGATCTCGATCGTGCTCCTCGTCGTCTACGTCGGCGTCACGTGGATGGCGCTGCGGCGCCACTCCGCCATGCACATCGCCTCCGACGAGGCGGTGCACGGGTGGTCGCTCCGGCTGTCGCTCGTCGTCCTTGGCGTCGCCACGGTCGTCACCGCGCTCGTCGCCGAGGTGCTCGTCGGCTCGCTCGAGGAGTTCGCCCACAAGGTCGGGCTCTCCGACTTCTTCGTCGCCGCCGTCATCGTCGCGATCGTCGGCAACGCGGCCGAGCACGGCGGCGCCGTGATCGTCGCGGCGCGCGGCAAGATCGCGCTCGCGGTCGAGATCGCGCTCGCCTCGGCCGCCCAGGTCGCGGTGTTCCTCGTCCCGGCCGTCGCTCTCCTCGCCTGGCTCATCGACCCGCTGGCGCTCTCGTTCCGCGTCGTCGAGATCGCCTGCCTCGCCGCCGCGCTCGCCGTGGTCGCGGTCACGATGTTCGGCGGGCGCACGTCGCGTCTGCGCGGGTGGATCCTGATCGCTGCCTACGTCGGCATCGCGATCGTGTTCTTCATCGCCGGCGACAGGGCGGGCTGAGCCCCCTCAGCGGACCGCGCGACCACGCTCGCCGAGCGCGGCGGGCACGAGCTCACAGGCCCGATCGACGTCGGCGTCCGAGAGGTCGAGGTGGGTCACCGCGCGCGCCACGTGCGGATGGATCGTCTCGGAGAGAGCGACTCCGGCGCCGCCCATGAGACCGAGCGCCTCCTCTCGCGTCAGCGCCGAGCGCGCGAAGTCGAGCTGCACGAAGTTCGTCTCGACCCGCGCGAGGTCGACCGGGAGCCGCGCCGCGTACCACGCGTCGGCGAGCCGCCGCGCCCGCCGGTGGTCGTCGGCGAGGCGCTCGACGTGGTGGTCGAGGGCGTAGAGCGCGGCCGCGGCGACGATCCCGGCCTGCCGCATCGCGCCTCCGAACAGGTGCTTTTCGCGCCAGGCGGTTTGCATCAACGCCGCCGAGCCGGCGATCACGGCGCCGAGCGGGCAGCCGAGCCCCTTCGAGAGGCAGAGCGTCACCGTGTCGAACCCGCCCGCGATCTGCCAGGGCGGCACGCCCTGCGCGACTGCGGCGTTCAGCAGCCGCGCCCCGTCCAGGTGGCAGCGGATCCCGAGCCGCCCGGCGGTCGCGAGCACCGCCTCGAGCCGGTCGACCGGCCAGCAGCGACCGCCCGCCGCGTTGTGGGTGTTCTCGACGACGAGCACCGACGGACGCTGGTCGATGCTGCCCGCCGGCGGCAGCGGCATCGCCTCGAGCTGCGCCGGCTCGAACGTGCCGCCGCTGCCCGGCAACGGCGCGACCATCAGGCCGGCGTGCACGGCGGCGCCCCCGAACTCGTAGACGAGGACGTGGGAGTGCTGCTCGGCGACGAGCACGTCGCCGCGCTGCGAGAGCAGGCGGAGCGCGATCTGGTTCGCCATCGTCGCGGTCGGCAGGAAGAGCGCCGTTTCCTGACCGAGAAGCGCGGCCGTGCGCTCCTCGAGCGCTCTGACGGTGGGATCCTCGCGCAGCTGCTCGTCGCCGACCTCGGCCGCCGCGATGGCGGCGCGCATACCGGCGGTGGGCCGGGTCACCGTGTCCGAGCGCAGATCGATCACGAGCGTGGATTCAACCTGGATCCACCGATTGGCGCGGGCGGTGCATCCTGCCAGGCTCGCCAGGCCCTGGCAGGCGCGCGCAGTTGAAAGATCGAGCGATCACGCCCATCGGTGGATCCAGGTTCAACCGGTTGCGCCGACCTCCCGTCCGGTCGGCGACCGGCCGGATCACTGGAACGAGTGAATCTCGGGCCCCTACCCCTTCAGGGGGAGGCCCGACGAGCCCCGGCGGAGATGATGCGCATACGGATTGAGCACCAACCAATGCGGCAAGAGAACGAAGGAGCGAATGACATGATCCACTGGCGTGCACGTCTCATCTTCCTCGCGGTCGTCGCGCTGACCGTGGTCTCGTCGGTCGGCGGCGCCATCCATTGGGGCATGGCTCGGGCCTTCGTCAACCTCGGCTGATCTTCACGACAGCACATGCGCGACGAGCGGCCGCCTCCGGGCGGCCGCTCGCGTTCCCGGCACGGCACGCGACGGCCCATGACCCGATCGGGGGAGGGCCGGATCCCTCGTTCGACCGATCACCCTTACACCGGTCCGTTCCTGCGTGGACCGGCGTCCGGAGCATCGCTTGACCGAGCCGCAACCCGCATCCGCCGTCACGCCACGGCCGTCCGTCCTCCCGGTCGTGGTCCCGGTCGCCCTCGCGGGCGCCGTCGTCGCCGTCGGCGCCATCTGGACACTCGTCACCGCCCCGCCCAGCCTCGGCTTCTGGCTCGGATCCGCAGCGCTGCTCCTGGCCGCGACCGTCGCGGAGGCCTTCCCGGTGCCGCTCGTCGGCGTCTCCCAGGGAGGCATCTCGATCGCCGCCTCGTTCCTCGTCGACGCCGCCGTCCTCTCCGACTGGCGGGCGGCGACGATCCTGGGGCTGCTCTCCCGCCTCACGCTCGAGATCGCCGGCCGCCGGCCGCCCGAGCGGCTGATCTACAACAGCGCCGTCTACGCGCTCGCGGCCGCTGCCGCCGGAGGCGTCGTCGCGCTGGCGGACGACGTCGAGAGCGCGGGCGGCCTGGCCGCCTCGGTCTGTCTCGGCGCCCTCGCGTTCTATGTCGTCAACCTCGTCCTCGTCGCCGTCGTGATCGCGCGGGCGTCGCCGGCGCGGATCGACCGTGTCCTCTTCGAAGGCGCGCGCTGGACTGCCGTCCCCTTCGCGATCATGGCGTCGATCTCGCTCATGCTCGAGGTGCTCTGGACGCGCTTTCCGGCGTTCGCACTCGCCCTCGGCGGCCCGCTCGTCGCCGTCGCGCTGTACCAGCGGTCGGTGCACCGCTCGCTCGAGGCGATGCGGCTCGCGATGACCGATCCGCTGACGAACCTCGGCAACCACCGCGCGTTCGACGAGCGGCTCGAGGAGCTGATCGAGGCCGGCCGGCCGTTCGCGCTCTGCCTGCTCGACCTCGACAGCTTCAAGCAGGTGAACGACCGCCACGGGCACCAGGCCGGCGACGCCGTCCTCGCCGGCGTCGCCGCTCACGTGGCCGCCGCCGGCGACGGGTACCGGCTCGGCGGCGACGAGCTCGCGCTCCTCCTGACGGGCGACGATCCCGCCACGGCCGCCCAGGCCGTGTGCGACGCGGTCGAGGCGTCCGACTTCGGGGTGCCGTCGCGGACGAGCGTCTCGATCGGCTATGCGCGGTTCCCGGCCGACGGCACCGACGACGACCGGCTGATCGCCTGCGCCGACGCTGCGCTGTATCACGCCAAGCGTCTGGGCAAGAATCGCGTCTCCGCGTACGAGGTGCGCCTCGTCGAGCCGGATCCGGGCTTCGCCTCACACGGGTCGAGCCGGATCCGGGCCCTCTGGCAGCTGACGGAGATCGTCGACGCGGTCGACGCCGACGAGATCTCCGGCTCGGGCCACTCGCAGCGCGTGGCCGAGCTCTCGGTCGAGATCGGCCGCGAGCTCGGCGCCACCGAGGCGGACGTGGAGCTGATTCGCCTCGCCGCGCGGCTCCACGACCTCGGCAAGCTCACCGTGCCCGTCGAGATCCTCGCGAAGAGCGGCGCGCTCGCCGACGTCGAGTGGCGGGCAGTGCGCGAGCACCCCGAGATCGGGCGGCGGATCCTCCTCTCGCTGGGAGCAGGGCCCGTGGCGGACTGGGTGCTGCACCAGGAGGCGCGCTGGGACGGAGTCGGGCACCCGGCCGGGCTCGCCGGCGACGAGATCCCGCTCGCGTCGCGCATCATCTACGTCGCCAACGCGTTCGACGCGATGACACACGACCGCCCGTACCGGTCGGCGACGAGCGTGCCGCTCGCGCTCCGCGAGATGGAGCGGAACGCCGGCACCCAGTTCGACCCGCTCGTCGTCGCAGCGCTGGTCGCCGTCTGCCGCCGCGAGGACACGCCCGGCGTCGCGGCTGCCGGCTAGCGTCCCGCCCGCCCCCAACTGACCGATGTCAGCAGAGCGGCGGCGCAACGACGGGATCAACCGGGCGTCAACATTTCGTAAGGCTTGCGGGTGGCAGGCAGGACTCTGCCGCCATGGCGTGTACGTTGCCCGAGATGCGCCGACTCCCCCACTTCGTGGCGCTGGTCGCGGTCTCGCTGGCCGGTCTCGCGCTGCTCGCGGTGCCGGCCTCGGGAGGCGCCTCGGCCGGCATCACGCAGGTACAGGTCTGTGGGGCCGGGGCGTTCGCCCTCGGCGACGCGCGCTGCGCGACGGACGAGCGGGCGGCCGTACGCGGCGACACGCTCAACTGCGCGGCCCGGGTGACCGGGCTCGCGGGCTCCACGTACACGGGGTCGTTCAGCTACCGGGGTCGCTCGTTCCCGACGCAGACAGGTGTCGTCCCGGGCGACGGCTGGGTGTACACGCGCCTCGCGATCCGCGGCGGCGACTTCCCGGCCGGGAAGTGGACGTGCCGGATCGCGGCCGGCGGCTCCCGCATCGTCGTCCCGTTCGAGACCCAGGGCGCTACCGGACCCGTCACCAGCGTCTCCGCCTGCCCGACCTCCGCGACCGTCGTCCACTCGGGCGTCCGCGCCTGCCGGGCCGACCGCAGCACGCGGCCCTTCCCGCCGACCTCGCGGATCACGTGCAGCAGCGTGTACGCGCTCGCGCGCGGCAAGGCGGCCTCGGCGCGGCTCCTGTACGACGGCAAGGCGACGGGCCTCGCGCTCGAGCGCACGCTGCCGCTGCCGGTCTCGACCTTCGGGATGCAGGTGACCCGCAAGGGCGGACTGCCCGCCGGCTCCTACGCGTGCGAGTTCTCGCTCGACGGCAAGCAGGTGGCGACGCACCGGTTCTCGATCGCCGCGGCAGCGCCCGAGGACGGGTTGCGGGCGACCGCTTCGCGGTAGCCGCCTCCGGCGCCGGCGTCAAGAGGGTACGGGGAGGATGAGGGAGTCGCGAGGCTCCCTGCCGCCGAGCCGGTCCCGGTAAGACTTGTCCCGTGGATCTCGCGCTTCTCGACGACACGCTCGCAGGCGGCGGCCAGCCCGCGTACCGCGCCCGCCAGGTGTGGGACTGGGTCGCCCGCGGCGCGCAGGGCTACGACGAGATGACGAACGTGCCCGCGACGGTGCGGGCGCTCCTCGACGAGCAGGTGCCGTTCAGCACGCTCGCGCCCGTCTCCGAGGCCCGCTCCCGCGACGGCACCGTGAAGGTGCTCTTCCGGACGGAGGACGGTCATCCCGTCGAGGCGGTGCTGATGCGCTACCGCGACGGGCGCCGCTCGGTGTGCGTGTCGTCGCAGTCGGGCTGCCCGCTCACGTGCACGTTCTGCGCGACCGGGACGATGCGGTTCGGCCGGAACCTGACCGCCTCGGAGATCCTCGACCAGGTTCTCCACTTCCGGCGCCTGGAGCAGGTCGACCACCTCGTGTTCATGGGCATGGGCGAGCCGATGATGAACCTCGACGAGGTGATCACCGCGTCGGCCCGTCTGCCGGCGATCGGGATCACGCCGCGGCGGACGACGGTGTCGACGGTTGGCTGGATGCCGGGCCTGACCCGGTTCGTCGACGAGGTCGAGAGCCCGATCCGGCTCGCGCTCTCGCTCCACGCCGCCGACCCGGCGCTCCGCTCTGAGCTGATGCCCGTCAACGACCGCTACCCGCTCGACGAGGTGCTCGCGGAGTGCCGGCGCCACGTGGCACTGCGGGGCCGGCGCGTGTTCGTCGAGTACGTGATGCTCGCGGGCGTCAACGACAGCCCCGCCCAGGGACGCGCGCTCGGTCGGCTGCTCGCCGGCGACGCGTTCAAGGTGAACCTGATCCCGTACAACCCGACCGGGATGTACGCGGGCTCGTCGCGGGAGGCGATCGACGCGTTCAAGCGCGAGGTCGAGGCCGCGCGCGTCCCGACCACCGTCCGGCTCACCCGCGGGCGCGACATCGCCGCCGCCTGCGGTCAGCTCGCGGCGCCGTCTCTCTCGTTGCCGCAGGCTCGCGCGCCCAGTGGGTGAGGGACGAACGCGCCAGACGCGCTGTTCTTGTTTGCCGTTGCTCCGCGGATCCGGTGGTGGTCGCTCGAACGGGTACCGGATCCGCGGAGCAACGGATCCTGAAGCCGGGAACCTCCGGTTCCCCGGGACCCCTCCCTCGAGCTCGAGTCTGGCACAGTGTGGAGGCCCCCCGCTTTCGTGGACAGGTGGTGGTTAGGTGATCAAGCGGCCTTCTGTTCTTGTTGTCTGTGATTGATATCGACTTCGTCCGGCGAGGCCGAGTCATGGAGGCGTTCGTACTGGTCGG
>VGCB01000110.1 GCA_016870235.1 Actinomycetota bacterium
GCGTCAGCCACGTCCGTCGTCGGCACCGCGTTCCCGCAGTCGGCGAGATGCGCCTTCGCGAGCACCGTGTAGCGGTGGACGCAGTCGTCGTCGAGAACCGGGATCACCACGCACCAGTCGGCGGCGTGCGAGTTGCCGTGGTACGGGGAGTTGTGGAGGTAGGCGTCGCCGCGCCTGGGCGAGGGATGCACCTCCTTCAGGTAGCGCGCGATCAGGTCGGGGCCGCTCATCACGTGGATCGGCAGGCTCTCCGCCATCGCGAGCATCTCGTCGCCGGCGGTGAGGATGCAGCAGGAGAAGTCGCGCGCCGTGTTCAGGATCGCCGAGCGCGCCGCCCGCAGCAGCGTGTTCATCATCGCGCGCGCCACGCCCTCGAACCGGTTCGAGAGGAGCGCGAGCTCGAGCGGCGAGCTCTCGCGTCGCTCAGCCATGCGCACCTCCGGCACCGAGCGGCTCGATCAGGAGCGACCCGGACGGGGCCCGCTCGACCGTCGCTCGCTCGTCGAGGACGACCGTCGTCACCGGCGACTCGACGAGCAGTGGGCCCTCGTGCCGCTCGCCGACCGCCAGCGAGTCGAGGAGTCTGACGGGCGTGTCGACGACGCCGAGACCCGGGAAGTAGGCGCGCCGAGTCGGCTCGACAGCTCGGGATGACACCTCGGGCCTCGCACGCGCCAGCCCGTGCTCCTGCAGGACGCAGCGCGCGTGCGCCCGCCAGGTGACGATCTCGACGTGCGCCTCGGCGTCGCACACGGCGAAGAGCTCCTCGTGCGCGGCGTGGAAGTCCGCCCGCAGCGCCTCCACCTGCGCCGGCGTCTCGAGCCGGCCGTCGCGGATCGGCACCTCGATCTCCCAGACCTGGTGCGGGTACCGGGCCTCGACCGTGAACCGCAGCTCCGTCTCGCGCGCGCCGGCGCCCGCCGTCGCGAGGAACGCCTCGGCCACGGCCTGCAGCCCGGCGAGGACGGCTGCCGCCCGCTCCGCGTCGAACGCCGCCGTCGACATGACCTCGGTCGTCGCGAAGAGGGCCTGCAGGTCGGAGACGAGAGCCCCGCTCGCCGAGAGCGCCGCCGCCACGTCGGGGATGACGACGCGGGCGAGCCCGAGGCGCCGCGCGATTCCGACCGAGTACAGCCCCGCCCCGCCGCCGCCGCCGATCATCACCGCCTCGGCCGGATCGATCCCCTGTGCGAGCGTGATCCCCTCGATCGCCGTCACCATCCGCTCGATCGCGAGCCCGAGCACCGCCGACGCGGCCTCATGGACGTCGAGCCCGAGCGGACCGGCGACATCGCGCACGAGCACCCGGCGGGCAAGGTCGACCGAGACCTCCATCTCGCCCCCGAGGAAGTAGCCGGGATCGATGTAGCCGAGGACGAGGCAGGCGTCGGTCACCGTCGGCCGGTCGCCGCCGCGTCCGTACGCGGCCGGGCCGGGCTCGGCGCCGGCGCTCTGCGGGCCGACGTGGAGCAGCCCGCCCTCGTCGACCCACGCGATCGAGCCGCCACCGGCGCCGACCGACTTGACGTCGACGGAGGGGAAGCCGGTGATGAACCCGTAGGTGGGATGGCCGACGATCGTCTCGCGCGTGGTCGGGATCCGGCCTCGGCGCACGAGGCTGACGTCGTAGGTCGTCCCGCCCGCGTCGGTGACGAGCGCCGTGTCGGAGCCGCCGTCGAGGCGCGCGAAGTGCCTGCCCGCGACCGGCGCCGCGGCCGGGCCGGAGCCGATCGAATGGATCGGCGCCTCTGCGACCGCCTCGGCGTCGAGGACACCGCCCGACGAGGCCATGATCAGCAGGCGGCCGGCGAAGCCCTCCGCCCGCAGGCGTGCCTCCAGCGCGCGGAAGAACCGGCTCATGAGCGGCTTCAGCGACACATCGATCGCCGCCGAGGAGGCGCGTCTGTACTCCCGCACGCTCGGGTTGAGCCGGTGCGAGAGCGTCACCGGCAGCCCCGGGAGCTCCTCGGCCAGGATCTCGCCGACCCGGCGCTCGTGCGCCGGGTTGACGATCGACCAGAGGAGGCACACCGCCACGGCCTCGATCTCGCGCTCCCGGAGCGCTCTCGCGACGCCGCGCACCGCCGCCTCGTCGAGCGGCGTGGAGACCGTGCCGTCCGCGAGCACCCGCTCCGGGATCTCGAACGTCAGCGACCGCGGCACGTACGGCGCCGGGTACTCCTGCGTGTAGTCGAAGAGCGCCGTGCGACCCCCGCCCTCGCGGAAGAGCAGGACGTCAGGGTGGCCTTGCGTGCAGAGGAGCGCCGTCCGCGCCGTCGTTCCCGTGACGACGGCGTTCGTCGCGCGCGTCGTGCCGAAGACGAGGCGCTCGCCGCGTCCGAGGAGCTCGCCCACCGACAGCCCGTGGTCGGCGGCCGCGGCCGCGAAGACGTCGAGCAGCCCGTCGATCGGGTCGAGCGGTGTCGTCGGGCGCTTGTAGAACCGCAGCTCGGGATCGCTGCCCTCGACGACGAGATCGGTGAACGTGCCGCCCGTGTCGACGGCGAACCGAAGCTTCGACCCGTCGACGATCACACGCGGAAGCCTACGACCTCTCAGTCGATGACGCCGCTGTAGGCGAGCCCGAGCACGACCGCGCCGAGCACGACGCGGTAGGCGACGAAGACGTAGACCGTGTGGTTCGCGAGGAAGCGGAGGAGGAAGGCGATCGAGGCGTACCCGGCGACGAACGCGAGGATGGTCGCGATCACGGTCATCCCGACGCTCGCGTGATTCTCGCCGCCGATGTCCTTGAGCTCGTACAGGCCGCTGAGCACGACCGCCGGGATCGAGAGCAGAAACGAGTACCGCGCCGCCGCCGCCCGCTCGAGGCCGAGGAAGAGCCCGGCGGTCAGCGTCGCGCCGGACCGCGAGACGCCCGGGACGAGCGCCGCCGCCTGCGCGAGCCCGATCGCGATGCCGTCGCGCCACCGGAGCGACTCGATCGGCCGCGTCCGCTTGCCGACCTTCTCCGCGACGAGGAGCACGAGCCCGAGCACGATCAGCGTCGTCCCGATCAGCCTCAGGCTGCGGGCCCCGTTCTCGATCTGATCCGAGAAGACGACGCCGAAGATGACGATCGGAATCGTGCCGAGGAGGATGTACCAGCCGAGTCGCGCCTTCGGGCCGGAACGGCGCGAAGGGTCGTGCAGGCTCGCGACCCACGCGGTGACGATCTCGACGATGTCGCGCCGGAAGTAGATGACGACCGCGGCAAGGGTGCCGAGCTGGGTCACCGCCGTGAACGCGGCCCCGGGATCCTCCCAGCCGACGAACGCGGGCACGATTCGCAGGTGGCCCGTGCTCGAGATCGGCAGAAACTCCGTCAGCCCCTGGATGATGCCGAGGACGATCGCCTCGAGAATGCTCATGCGCTCCCCCGCCTGCCCTCCCGCGCCGGCCGGGCGCGTCTTCCATGTGACGCCACGGGAGGACGCTAGCCGAGAGGCGCAGACGGACGGGCGGGAAACCGTAGACTCGACACGTGCCCCGCGACAGCCTCGAGATCCTGCACGACCCGCCGCCGCCCGACGCGGATCTCCGGGTCGTCTACGGCCCCGAGCCGCTCCAGTTCGGCGACCTGCGGCTGCCGCCCGGCGCCGGGCCGCACCCGCTCGTCGTCAACATCCACGGCGGCTACTGGCAGGCGATCTACAACCTCACCCACGCCGGGCACCTCTGCGCCGACCTCACGCGCCGCGGCATCGCCACCTGGAACGTCGAGTACCGGCGGATCGGCGACCCCGGCGGCGGGTGGCCGGCCGTGCACGAGGACACGCTCGCGGCGATCGACCACGTCGCCGTCCTCGCCCGCACCCAGCCGATCGACCTCGACCGGGTCCTGCTGATGGGGCACTCGGCGGGCGGCCACCTCGCGCTCCTCGCCGGGATCCGGACGGCGCTGACGATCCGCGGCGTCGTCTCGCTGGCCGGCGTCGTCGACCTCCACGAGATCGACCGCCTCGGCGACGACAACGGCATCGTCGCGCGCATGCTCGGGGGCCGGCCCGAGGAGGCGCCGGCGCTCTGGCGCGATGCCTCCCCGCGCTCGCACCTGCCGCTCGGGATCCGCTTCGTGCTCGCCTGCGGCACCGAGGACGTCCACTGGGGCCCGAACGAGGCCTTCGCCGAGGCGGCCCGCGCGGCCGGCGACGAGGTCGAGCTGCTGCCGCTCCCCGGCGCCGGGCACTTCGAGGTCATCGACCCGCTCGCGTCCGAGTGGGCGGTGATCCGCGCCAAGGCGCTCGAGCTCCTCGGCAGCTGACACAGAGGCGGCAGCGCGCCGTCAGACCGCCGTCATCACATGCAGGTCCGGACGCGCGAGCGTGAGCCGCCAGCCCGGGAAGACGACGATCGTCGTCGTCGTCTCCTCGACGATCGCGGGGCCCTCGATCGCGTCGCCGACGGCGAGCGCCGATGCCTCGTACACGGGTGTCGGCCGGTACCTGCCTTCCTCCGCGAAGAGGCAAGAGCGCGTTCCCGCCGGCTCGGGCGAGCCCTCGTCGCGAGGGTGCGAGGTCGGCGTGGCAACGCGCGGCGCGCGGCCGTAGACGTTCACCTCGAGGTTGATCAGCTCCGGCGTGTTGTCGCGCTCGCAGTACGTGTAGAGCGCCTCGTGGCGGCGGTGGAACGCCTCCTCGATCTCGGGCAGCCGCGAAGCGTCAATCGCGAAGACAGGGATCTCGACGCGGCACTCGTGCACCTGGTCGACGTACTTCATGTCGAGCGCGCGCTCCACCGCGATCTCGTTGTCCGCGAAGCCCTCCTCGCGGAGCTCCCGCCGCCCGTGCTCCTCGAGCTCGCGGAAGACCGCTTCGAGCCTCGCCGCGTCGAGCGCCGGGAAGTGCACCGGGTACGAGGCGAGGTGCGTGTGCTTCACGTCCGCGACCGCCTCCCCGAACGCGCAGAGGCCGGAAGCGACCCGCGGGATCACCACCTCGTGGATCCCGAGGTCGCCCGCGAGCCGCCCCGCGTGCGCCGAGGTCGCCCCTCCGCCTGCGACGAGCCGGAAGTCGCGTGGGTCGTGGCCGCGCTCGACCGACACCGAGCGGATGCCGCCGATCATGTTCGCGTTGACGACGTGGAAGATGCCGAGCGCGGCGCGCTCGCACGAGATCCCGAGCGGCTTCGCGACACGCTCTGTCACCGCTTGTCGCGCGGCCGACGCGTCGATCGGCATCCGTCCGCCGAGGAGCGCCTCCTGGCTCAGGTAGCCGAGCACGAGGAGAGCGTCGGTCACGGTCGCCTCCGTCCCGCCGCGCATGTAGCAGGCGGGGCCGGGCAGTGCCTCGGCGCTCTGCGGCCCGACGTGAAGCAGCCCCTGCGCGTCGATCCAGCCGATCGATCCGCCTCCGGCGCCGATCGAGATCACGTTCACGAGCGGGATCCCGACGCGGTAGCGGCGATGTCGACGTCCTTGACGAGATCGACCTTGCCGCCGCGGACGAGCGAGATGTCGGTGCTCGTCCCACCCATGTCGAGCGTGAGGACATCGTCGTGACCGAGAGCGCGCGCGAAGTGGAGCGCCGCGCTCGGCCCCGCCGCGGGGCCGGAGTTGAGAGCACTGACGGCGCGCCGTGCAAGCACCCGACCCGAGGTGAGCCCGCCGTTCGACTGCACGTAGCGGATCGGGCCGCGGTAGCCGAGGCCGACGAGCATCTCCTCGATCGCTCCGATGTACCGCGTCAGCCCCGGGGCGACGTACGCGTTGACCGCAACCGTGCTCGTTCGCGTGTACTCGCGGATCTGCGGCAGGAGGTCGACCGAGAGCGTGACGTGCACCCCGGGCAGCTCGGCGGCGAGGATCTCGCCGGCACGGCGCTCGTGCTCGGGATGGAGGAACGACCACATGAACGAGACGCCGACGGCCACGACCCCCTCGGCACGGAACCGCGCGGCGGCGTCGACCACGTCCGCCTCGATGAGCGGCGTCCGCACCGAGCCGTCGCTCAGCACCCGCTCGGTGACCGGCATCCGCAGCCGGCGCGGGACGAGCATCGGCGCGGGCGGGTACCGGAAGTCGTAGCGATGCCCGTCCTCCTTGTGCCCGTTGCGGATCTCGAGCGAGTCCTCGTGGCCGCGTGTGCAGAGGAGGCCAGCCTTCGCTCCCTTGCATTGGAGCAGGGCGTTCAGCGCCACCGTCGTGCCGTGGATCACGAGGTCGCAGGAGCCGAGCAGATCCTCGACCGACGTCTCGAGCTGCGCCGCGATCAGGTCGAGCCCCGTGCGGATCGCGAGCGGCGGTTCGGCTGGGGTGGACGGTGTCTTGAAGAGCTCGACACGGCCGTCCGGGTCGAAGAGGATCAGGTCCGTGAAGGTGCCGCCGGTGTCGATCCCGATCCGGTAGCCCATCAGCGCGCTCCCCGCTCGGCCGCGGTGCCGGCGTCGTCGACCTGGAGGCGATCGTCGATCACGACGCCGTACTCGGCGCGCGCGCCGCCGACCGAGACGAAGCCCTCGACGACGTCGGCGCGCACCGCCTCGGGGTCTCGCACGAGCGGGTCGCCGACGCCGCCGCCGCCGGCGCTCCGCGTCACGAACCGCTCGCCGGGGGCGAGCGAGAGGACGCAGTTCCGCTCGACGTGCTCGACCGTCCCGTCCGCGCGCTGGATCTCCACCCGGCCGACCTTGTCCCGGACGGTGCCGGCCGACGGCCCCGCCCCCGCGACGCTCGAAGCGGGATACCGCCGTCCCTCGCCCCAGATCACGGCCGTCATCTGGTGGTCGAGCGCCTCCACCTCGTGCACGAGCCCGCAGCCGCCGCGCCACTCGCCGGGGTTCGCCGAGTCCGTCGCGAAGCCGTAGCGGTGCACGAGGAGCGGGAACTGGTACTCGATCAGCTCCATGTCGCCAGCGGCCCCGCCGCCGAGCCCCGCCTGCGGGCCGACGCCGTGCCACCCGTCCATGACGCCGCCGACCGCGCCCGCGCCGCACATCAGGCACGAGACCATCATGTGCACGTACTCGCGGCCGCTGCGCGGGTCGACGCCGGCGCAGTTGACGGCCGAGCAGTGGCCCCAGCAGGCGGCCGCCTGCTCGGGCAAGGCAAGACTCAGCGTGTCGCGCACGGCGTCGGTGATCGTCTCCGCCGGACAGGTCGTGCAGGCGACGTGCGGCGCCGGCTCGACAGCGTTGACGATCGTCCCGGGCGGGCCGTAGTCGATCTCGACGGGCGGTACATGCCCTCGTTGAACGGCGCCTCCGGCTGCAGGAACATGATCAGGCCGAGGTACACGGCGCTCGTCGTGTTCGCGCGGTAGGAGTTCGTGTAGAAGGGGATCTGCGGCGGCGCCTCGAGCGAGACCCGCAGCCGGTCACCGGCGATCGCGGCGGTGACGCCGACCTCGAGCTCGCCGAGCCCGTGCCCGATGTCCTCGACGAATCGGCTGCCCGTGAACGTCCCGTCCGGGAGAGCGGCGAGGCGGCGGCGCATCTGCCGCTCGGCGAGCGCGAGCAGCTCCTCGACGCACGCCCGTACCTCGGCGGCGCCATAGCGGGCGACGAGCGCCCGGAGGTGCGCGGCGCCGACCTCGATGGCGCCGAGCTGGGCGCGCAGGTCGCCGGCCTGGTTCCGCCGCGTCCGCGTGTTCGCGAGCAGGAGGTTGAGGACGTCGCTCCGCTCCCTCCCCTCCTCGTGCAGCTTGATCGGCGGGATCCGCAGGCCCTCGGCGTAGATCTCGCGGGCCTCCGGGTTGTAGCTCCCCGGCGCGGGGCCGCCCGAGTCGGCCATGTGGCCCTTGCTCACCGTCCAGAACAGGAGCTCGTCGTCGACGAACACCGGCTTGTACATGCACCAGTCGGCG
>VGCB01000111.1 GCA_016870235.1 Actinomycetota bacterium
CGCGATCAGGCGGCGCCAGGCACGCCGCGCCGCCGCCCGCTGCTCCCGCTGCGGTGCCCCGAGGAACGCGTCGAGGACGTCGAGCTGGTACGCGGGGCGCGCGAGACGTCGCTGCTCGAACTGCCCCGACATCGCGACAAGACGGTCGACGGCGGCGGCGAGATCGTCCCGGGCGAGGGCCCGCCCCCATGCGTATGCCCGCGTTCGCCCGTCCGCGAAGACGCGGCGCGCGACGACCAGCCCCGTCTCGCCTTCGGGCCGGAGCTCGGCGATCGGCGCCAGATCCGGCTCCTCGAAGAGCTCCGCCGGGACGTCGAGCTCCGCCTCGACGTACGCCTCGTCGCCGCGCGGCCCGATCGCCGCCGCGTCGCCGCGGGCGCCGAGCAGCAGGCCGATCGCCTGCGTCAGGATCGTCTTGCCCGCTCCCGTCTCTCCCGTCAGCGCCGTCAACCCCGGGCCGAGCGCAAGATCCGCGCTCTCGATCAGGACGAGATTGTCGATGCGAAGCCGCCGGAGCACACCGAGATGCTAGAGCTTCCGCTCCCCGCTGACGATTGGCCCCTCCGGCCATTGTCCGAAACGACCGACCTCCCGGGCCACCGACCTCCACCCCACGGTATCGATTCTATCCGGACAACACGTTGCCGTGTGTTGCGGAACTGCTCCAAGAGCGTTGCAATCGACCGCACCTTCGCCGCCATCGCCCCTGCGGCGTCGCGATCAGGACGCGAAGCTGTTGCGGTAGCGACTGAGGAACGTCACCCCGGAGAGCATCGCCAGCCGCGCCCGCCGCTCGCCGAGGGCGATCGCGACCTCCGCGCCCGGCGTCGCGTCGCCCACGCGATGGCCGTCGACGAGCACGGCGCACGAGATCCCGGCAGTCGCGTTCCGGATCACGACGTCGCGGCCACGCGGGACGACGAGCGGCCGCGCATGCAGCGAGTGCGGCGCGACAAACGTCAGCGCCATCGCGTCGAGCCCCCAGACGAGGACGGGCCCGCCGTTCGAGAGGTTGTACGCGGTCGAGCCGGACGGTGTCGAGCACACGAGACCGTCGCACGGCACGCGCCCGAGGTCCTCGCCTCCGACCGCCCACCCGAGCTCGACCATGCGACCGAGCTCAGCCGAGGTGACGACGACGTCGTTGACGCCGACGAACCGGCCGTCGCCGACCCGAACCTCCACCGTCGAGAGGTCGACGACCTCGTAGTCGCCGCGGAGCGCACGTCGGAGCCCGTCCTCGAGCCCGTCCCGCGCGATCGAGCTGAGGAAGCCGACGCGACCGAAGTTGGCGCCGAGCACCGGCACGTCCGACCCGAGGTAGCGCTGCAGCGCCCGCAGCATCGTCCCGTCGCCCCCGAGCACGACCGCGAGACCGACCTCGCCGGAAGCAGAGGCTGCGCGGCCGTGCTTTGCCGCCTCCTCCGGGTCGAAGACGAGCTCGACGTGCTCCTCCCCGGCGACCCGCTCGAGGCACGAGAGCCCTTCGCCGATCTGGCCGGCGCGTCCGTGCGTGATCACCGCGACGCGGCGCACGCGCTCACCCACGCCCGAGGGCGTCGTCGACGAGCCGCTCGATCTCATGGGCCGGGGTGCGCTCCTCGCTGTCGATCAGGTGGACGACGAACTCCCGGTTCCCCTTCGGCCCGGGCAGGCCGGAGTCTACGATCCCGACCACCCGCGCGTGCCAGTTCGCCGCGGCGGCGCCGACGTCCTCGAGCACGCGGCGATGGACGGCCGGATCGCGCACGACGCCCTTCGGCACCTCGGCTCGCCCGGCCTCGAACTGCGGCTTCACGAGGACGAGCGCCTGCCACCCGGGCGCAGCGAGCGCGAGGATCGGCGGCAGGGCGAGGACAACCGAGATGAACGAGACGTCGCAGACGACGAGCTGCGGCGCGAAAGGGAGCTCCTCGACCGCTCGGGCGTTCGTCCGCTCCAGCACGGTCACTCGAGGGTCGTCCCGCACCTTCGGATGGAGCTGCCCGTAGCCGACGTCGATCGCGACGACCCGCGTCGCGCCACCCTGCAGGAGGCAGTCGGTGAACCCTCCCGTCGACGCCCCGATGTCGGCGCAGTCGAGGCCCGTCGGATCGACGCCCAGCGCGGCGAGGGCGTTCGCCAGCTTCTCGCCCCCGCGCGAGACGAACCGCGGCGGCCGCTCCACCACGAGCTCCACGTCGTCGTCGACCTGCGTCCCCGGCTTCTCGAACCCGCGGACGAGCCCGGCGATCACGAGCGCCTGTGCCTGGCTGCGCGACGAGGCGAGCCCTCGCTCGACCATGAGAACGTCAAGGCGCTTGCGCATCGTGGCATTGTCGCGACGTGGACGTCGTCCGGGAGCAACTCGTCGTCGGCCGGCATCGGGTGACGGTCGCGCGCCCGGCCGATGCGGCGGCGTTGATCGACGAGACGCGCTTCGAGGAGGACGAGTACCTGCCGTACTGGGCGGAGCTCTGGCCTGCCGGCGTCGCGCTCGCCCGAGTGGTCGCCGGCCGCGACGTCCGCGGCCTCCACGTCCTCGAGATCGGGTGCGGGCTGGGATTGCCCTCGATCGTCGCCGCGCTCGGGGGCGCGTCGGTCGTCGCCACGGACTGGTCGCCCGACGCGGTTGCGGCCGTCCGCGAGAACGCGGCCTCGAACGGCGCCCGGCTCTCGGCGCGCGTCCTCGACTGGCGGGATCGCGGAGGCGTGGCGGCAGTACACGACCTCGTGCTGGCCGCAGACGTCCTCTACGAGGCCCGAAACGCCGAGCCCGTGGCCGCGCTCGTCGCCGCCGCCCTCGGCCCACGCGGCTCCGCGCTCGTATGTGACCCGGGGCGCCGCCACGCCGCCGGGATGGTCGAGCATGCACGCGGGGCGGGGCTCGCCGTCGAGGAGCTTCCCCACGACCTCCCGAGCCCCGACGCGCGCCTGCTGTGCCTCCGCCCGGGGTAGCTCAGGCCGTCCGAACCGCGAGCTCGCGGACGATGCCCTCGAGCACCGACGTGTCCGCGTCGATCTCGGCCAGCCGGGCCGAGGCGCGAGCCGCCACCTCGTGCGCCAGCGCCCGTGCCGCCTCGGGGCCGAGCTCCGCCGCATAGCCGTCGCCGTCGAGGACGTCGTCGACCACCTGGAAGAGGAGGCCGAGCTCCTCGCCGAAGGCGCGCCACGACCCCTGTCCTGCCTCGGGCACTCCCGCCAACCAAAGAGCGAGCCCGACCGAAGCTGCGAAGAGCCGGCCGGTCTTGAGCCGGTGGAGCTCCGCGAGATCGCCGCCACCGCCCGTGATGTCGAGGTACTGGCCGCCGATCATGCCCTGCGTCGCGCGCGCGAGCTCGCGTGCCACCTCGGGCGTGTCGTAGCGGAGCGCGAGGAGCATCGCCTCGGCTGCGAGCGCGTCGCCCGCGAGCAGCGCCACACCTTCGTCGAAGGCGACGTGCGCCGACGGCCGCCCGCGGCGCTCGTTGTCGTCGTCCATGCAGGGGAGGTCGTCGTGGACGAGGGAGAACGTGTGGATCAACTCGATCGCGACCGCCGCCGGGAGCGCCTCTGCGGGCCGGGCGCCCGCGGCCTCCGCGACCGCGAGGCAGATCACGGGTCGGACGCGCTTGCCGCCGCCCGCGAGCGCGTAGCGCATCGACTCCTGCTGACCGCCCAGCTCGGGCGTCAGCTCGAGCGAGGCGATGAACTCCTCGACGAGTCCGCGCAGCTCCTCGGTGGCGGCCGGCGTCCCGACGCTCATACGCCGGTGCCGGCGCTCTGCCGGGCGCGCTGCACCTCGGCCTCGAGCTCCTTGGCGATCTCGGCGACCTCGGCGAGCTCGTCGACGGCGGCATCGACGTCGCCGCCCTCCCCGGCCAGGTGCTCGAGCCCGTCGACCTTCGCGCGCAGTCGCTCGAGCAGCTCCTCCGCCCGTTGGAGGGACTCGCTCGCGCTCATCGCGTCGCTCCCTGGGGGGCCGTCACGCGGCCGCCTCGCGGTGGATGCGACCCATGATCCCGTTGACGAGGCCCGCAGCCTCGTCGGTCGCGTAGCGCTTCGCCAGCTCGACCGCCTCGTTGATCGCCACCTCGGGTGGCACCGATCCCTCCTCGATCTCGTGGACACCGATCCGCAGGATGTTCCGTTCGAGCGTACCGAGCCGGTCGGCGGGCCACCCCTCGGAGGCGAGCGTGATCCTCTCGTCGAGACGCACGGCCTCACGCGCGACCGCCGCCGCGAGATCGCTTGCGAACGGGTCCGGCGTCCCCTCGAACAGCGACGACAGCGGCTGCCCGGTCAGATCCCACTGGTAGAGAAGGAAGAGCGCCTGCCTGCGCGCCTTCCTCCGGCTCAGCGTGGGCGTCACGGCAGCGCGGCACGATCGGCGACCGCGGGCGCGTCGGCAGTGCCCGACCCGAGCGACGGAAGCAGGTGGGCCATCTCCTCAAGGTAGCCCGTCGAGTAGTCACCCTTTCGGAAGCCCGGCGACCGCAGCACGTCGAGGGCGAGCTCGCGCGTGGTCGGGATGCCCGCGATCTCGAGCTCGACGAGCGCGCGCTCGGCCCGGGCGATGGCGGCGGCGCGGTCGTCGTCGCGGACGATGACCTTCGCGATCATCGAGTCGTAGTAGGGCGGGATCGTGCTGCCGTCCGCAACCGCGGTGTCGACCCGCACGCCCGGGCCGAGCGGCGGCCGGAAGCGGTGGAGCCGTCCCGGCGCCGGCCGGTAATCGTTCGCGGGGTCCTCGGCGTTGACGCGGATCTCGATCGCGTGGCCGGCCCGCGGGGCGCGACCGACGAGCCGAAGCGGAAGCCCGGCGGCGACGCGCACCTGCTCCCGGACGATGTCGATGCCGGTCGTCAACTCGGTCACGGGATGCTCGACCTGCAGCCGGCAGTTCACCTCGATGAAGTACGGCTCGCCCTCGGGCCCGAGGATGAACTCGAACGTGCCCGCATTCACGTAGCCGACCCGACGGCACGCGCGCTCGACCGCGGCCTCCATCTCCTCGCGCGTCTCGTCGGTGAGCACGGGAGACGGCGACTCCTCGATCAGCTTCTGGTGGCGCCGCTGGATCGAGCACTCGCGCTCCCCGAGCGTGAGCACGTTCCCGTGCGTGTCGCAGATCACCTGGATCTCGACGTGGCGGGCCGGGACGACTGCCCGTTCCAGGTAGATCGAGCCGTCGCCGAAGGCTGCGCGCGCCTCGGCGCTCGCGGCGGCGAAGGCCGTCTCGAGGTCGCCCGCGGTGTGGACGAGCCGCATCCCCTTGCCGCCGCCGCCCGCCGCCGCCTTGAGCAGCACGGGAAAGCCGATCTCGGAAGCAGCGCGCGCGATCTCCTCCACGGCAGCCGTCCCCTCCGTGCCGGGCACGAGCGGCACGCCGGCGGCGCGCATCTCCGCCTTCGCCCGGGCCTTGTCGCCGAGCGCGTCCATCACCTCCGGCGAGGGACCGATGAAGACGAGGTCGTTCTCGGCGCAGGCACGCGCGAACGCCGAGTTCTCGGCGAGGAAGCCGTAGCCCGGGTGGACGGCCTGGCAGCCGGTCGTCTCGGCGGCGCCGACGACGTTCGCGATGCGGAGGTAGCTCTCGGCCGCGGCTGGCGGGCCGATGCAGACCGCGTGGTCGGCGAGCCGGACGTGCAGCGCCTCGCGGTCGGCCGTCGAGTACACGGCGACGGCCTCGATCCCGAGCTCGTGCAGGGCCCGGATCACGCGGACGGCGATCTCGCCCCGGTTCGCGACGAGCACCCGCTCGAACACGGCCACCTACAGGGCGGGCGGCGCCGAGGCGACCGGCTCGAGCTCGAACAGCAGCGACCCGAACTCGACGGCGGCGCCGTTCTCGACGTGAATCGCGGCGACCCGGCCGTCCGCGTCCGCCTTGATCTCGTTGAACAGCTTCATCGCCTCGATCAGGCAGAGGGTCTGACCGCCGACGACGACGTCGCCGATCTCGACGAACGCCGGCGAATCGGGGTTCGCGGCACGGTAGAAGACCCCGACCATGGGCGACTCGACGCGGGTCAGGTGGCTCGGCGGCGGCGGGGGGCCGGGTGACCCGAGCTCCTCGTCGGGGGCGACCCCGACGACGGGCGCGGGAGCGGCGGCCACCACCGCCGGCTCGTCCGCGCGACGCACGGACACCCGCATCCCCTCGTCCTCGATCTCGATCTCCCCCACGCCCGACTCCTGGACGATCTTGACGAGCTCGCGGATCCGCTCGGCCCTGACCGCGTCGACGTCGCCGGCGAGGAGCGACGCCTCCCGGCTGTGCCGCTGTCGGATCGCGCGGAGGAGCGCCTCGGCGTCGTCGCCGAACATCGCGAGCAGGACGAGGTCCTCCTCGGCGGACGCGAGGCCCTCGGCGGCAACGCGGACGTCCTCGGCGCTCGGCGGGTCATCCTCGAGCGCGGGCCCGTCCGCCCCGAGCAGCTCGACCGCACGCTTCACGGACGGGTCGACCGCCGCCGGGGGCGTCCCGTAGCTCCCCTGCACGAGCAGCCGGAACTCGTCGAGCACCGTGCCGTAGCGCCGCGCGGAGAGGACGTTGAGGAACGCCTGGGAGCCGAGGATCTCGCCGATCGGCGCCGCGAGCGGCGGCCAGCCGGCCTCCTCGCGGATCCGCTGGATCTCGGAGAGCGTGTCGAGCAGGCGGTCGCCGGCCCGCTCCCCGCGCAGGCGTGCATCGAGCGCGGCCACGAGCCCCGCCGGGAGGTTGTACTCGGCAGCCCGCACCGCGATCCGCGGGGAGAGCGGCGCCACCGGCTGGTCGCCGATGTGCTCGTCGATGAGATCGGCCGCCGCCCACAGCGCGCCGGTGGAGACGCTCGTCACGCGTCCCAGGCCGTGCAACGCATCGACGAGCGACTCGCTTGCGACCCGGTGCATGACGAGCGCCAGCGGGTAGGCGGCCGTGGCGATCCAGTCGGCTCCGACCCGCGTCGCGACGACCGCGTTGAGGAGCGCCGTGCCGGTGGCGCCCTGGACGTGCAGGCCGACCGGCAAGCCGGTCGCCTCCTGCAGGCGCCTGACGAGCTCCTCGGTGATGTGCGGGAGGAGCGCGTCGGTGGGGTCGTTGATGACGACGCGCGAGGCGCCGAGGCCCGGCAGGCCCCTCGCCTCCTCGACGAGGACGTCGATCTCGCCCGACCGGCCGCGCGAGTAGACGAGCCCGACGTGCAGCTCCTTGCCGGCCCGCGCGATCGCGTCGCCCGCCTCCCGCAGGTTCGAGACGTCGTTGAGCGGATCGTGGAGCCGGAAGACGTCGATCCCGTTCTCGGCCGCGCAGGCGACGAAGCGGCGGACGACGTCGGTCGAGACCGGCCGCGAGCCGACGAGGAAGCGCCCGCGCAACGCCATCCCGAGCGGTGTCGTCGTCCGCGAGTCGAGCGCGCGGATCCGCTCCCACGGGCTCTCGACCGCGCGCCGGACCGCGGCGTCGAACGCGCCGCCGCCGGACACCTCGAGACAGCTGAAGCCGGCGCCGTCGAGCAGCTCGGCGACGCGGAGCACCTCTCCCGTCGGGAGCGCTTCCGTGAACGGCTCCTGCGACAGCAGGCGAATGGTCGTGTCGACGAGCTTGGGCATCCGGGGAGTGAAGCGGGCCGCGCGCTGCGGCCCTCGAACCCTAGACCGTATGGAGTGCCGGCGCCTCTGTTCGTAAGTTGGCGCGGGTTGCCGTCGCGGTGGTCGTGGCGGTAGAGCCGCGTTTACGAGGAGGTGCCGGTGATGGGTGAGGGTAGCTGGGTTGGGCTTGATGTGCATGCTCGCAGTGTTGTGGCGGGGGTGCTGGATGCGGGCAGCGGTGAGCTGCGGACGATGCGGGTGGC
>VGCB01000112.1 GCA_016870235.1 Actinomycetota bacterium
CCGGCGAGGCGTCGCCGCGGGCGGTTGAATCCCGCCGTGGAGCTCGGCCTGTGCACGTTCGCGCCCGCCGCCCGGCCCGGCGACCCGGCCGGGCAACGGCGCACGGCGTCGTCGCCGACTCGTCGCAGGAGGCGCTCGCGATCTCGGCTCCCCACGCGCTCGCGGTGATGAACCAAATCGGCCGCGAGCGAGGTTGGCCGCCGATGGGAGTCTGGAAGCACGAGGTGGCCGCCACGCTCCGCGGCGCCGACTTCGTGGGCAGCCCGGCGCCGGTCGTCGAGAAGATCCTCTTCCAGCGCGAGATCTTCGGTCACGACCGGTTCCTGCTGCAGCTGAGCGTCGGGCCCGTGCCCGACGCGAGCGTCTTGCGCGCAATCGAGCCCTTCGGCACCGAGGTCGCGCCCGCCGTGCGGGCCGCGCTGGGCGACGCACGGGCGCCGGCATGAGAGGATGACGGCCGTGCTTCCCCGTGTCCGCCTGCTCGCGTTCGGCGGGACGATCGCCAGCGTTCCGCGGTCAGGCACCGGCGCGGTCGAGCCGGCGCTCGCTGCAGCCGAGATCGTCGCCGCCGTCCCTGCGCTCGCGGGCGTCGCCGACCTCGAGCTCCAGGACTTCCCGCCTGTCGCGAGCTACGAGGTGACGCCGGCGCACATGCTGATGCTCGCCCGCGAGGTCGAGAAGGCGAGGGCCGACGGCGTGGACGGCGTCGTCGTCACGCACGGGACGGACACGATCGAGGAGACGGCCTACGCGCTCGCCCTGATGCTGGAGCGAACCGGGCCGGTCGCGCTCACGGGGGCAATGCGGAACCCGTCCCTCACGGCCCCCGACGGCCCGGCCAACCTGCTTGCAGCGGTGCGCGTCGCCGCGGGCGAGGCGGCACGGGAGCTCGGCCCCGTGGTCGTGCTGAACGACGAGGTCCACGCCGCCCGGCTCGTCACGAAGTCGCACACGAGCAAGGTCTCGACCTTCGTGTCCGAAGGAGGGCCGGCCGGTGGGGTGACCGAGGACCGCGTGGCCATCTGGTGGCGGCCCGCGTGGGCCGACGCGGTCGGCCTTCCGGACGACGTCGACGGCACGCGCGTCGAGCTCGTGCGCGTCGTCGCCGGGATGAGCGACACGCTGATCCGGGCGGCGACGGCCTCGAAGCCCGCCGGGATCGTGATCGAGGGGACGGGCGGCGGGCACGTGCCCCAGGCGCTGCTGCCCGCGCTGCAGGAGGCGATCGACGGCGGCATCCCGGTCGTCGTCGGGTCGCGGACGGGCGCCGGCGAGACGTTCGCGCACACCTACCGGATGCCGGGCGCCGAGCTCGACCTCGCGGAGCGCGGGGCGATCCTCGCCGGCCGACTGGCGGGGCCGAAGGCGCGGCTGCGGCTCCTCTTCGGCGTCGCCGCCGGGCGGGATCCGCGCGCGCTCTTCCCGGTCGGATAGCGCGGGCTAGCCGACGTCGACGACGACGTTGCCGTCCTCGACCTCGACGGGGTACGTCTTCATGCGCACGTGCCCGCTCGGGTCGAAGAGCTTCTCGCCACTCTCGAGGTCGAACTCCCACCCGTGCCACGGGCAGCGAAGGACCCTTCCCTCGAGACCGTGCCGGTACTCCTTGGGGTCGGACGGGAGCATCGTGCCGCCGACCGTGCCGCGGCAGAGCTCGGCACCCTGATGCGGGCAGCGGTTCCGCACGGCGTACAGGCGGCCGTCGACGTTGAGGACGCCGATCTCGCGGCCGTCGACGCGCACGACCCGCCGCTCTCCGGACGCGAGCTCGTCGAGCCTGCAGACGACGGTGCGCGCCACGGATCGCAGTCTACGCTGCTAGCCTCGCCGGCGATGACCTCGACGCTCGACGCCCAGGCACCGTCCGAGGGGCGGCGTGAGTTGCTCACGGTCGACTGCGACGTCCACCCGCACGTCCCGGGCGGTCTCTCCGGGCTGATCCGCTACATGTCGCACGACTGGCGGCAGCGACTCGGCGCCGGCCACGAGCAGGGGTGGGCGAAGGACGTCTACGCGTCGCAGTTCTCGATCCCGCGGAACGTCCTGTACGTGAACCCGGTCGGCGTGATGCGTCGCGACGCCGTCCCCGAGGACGGCTCCGTGCCGTGCTCCGACCCGCGCGTCGTCGCCGCGCAGCTGCTCGATCCGTTCGGCATCGACCGCGCGATCCTGATCGGCGGCAACGTGCTGGGGCTCGGCGGCCTGCCCGACGCCGATCTCGCGGCCGTGATCGCGAGCGCCTACAACGACTGGATGAGCGAGCACTGGCTCCAGGTCGACGAGCGGTTCCGCGGCGCCCTCGTGGTGGCACCGCAGGACGCAGGGCTCGCGGTCGCCGAGATCGAGCGCGTCGCCGACCGGCCGGGGATCGCGCAGGTGCACCTGCCGCTGATGAACGTCCTCATGGGCGAGCGCCACTTCCACCCGATCTACGCCGCGGCCGCCGAGCGGGGCCTGCCGATCTCGATCCACCCGAACTCCGCCGACGGGATCTTCGCCAAGGCCCCGGCCCTCGCCGGCGGCGTCTTCACGTACTACCTCGAGTGGCACACGGCACTGACGCAGATCGCGCAGTCGAACGTGATCAGCCTCGTCTGCCAGGGGGTCTTCGAGCGCTTCCCCGGCCTCAAGATCGTGATCGCGGAAGGCGGCTTCGCCTGGCTCCCCGACGTGATGTGGCGGCTCGACAAGGACTGGCACTCGGTGCGCGCAGAGGTGCCCTGGCTCAAGCGGCTGCCGAGCGAGTACATCCTCGAGCACGTCCGCTTCACGACCCAGCCGTTCATCGAGGACGTCGCTCCCGAGCACGTGCAGGCGATCTGCGAGATCGTCCGGGCCGAGCAGACGCTCCTCTTCTCCTCCGACTACCCGCACTGGGACTTCGACAACCCGAAGCTGGCGCTGAACCTCCTGCCGCCGGCGACACGCGAGCGCGTGTTCGGAGGAACCGCGGCAGAGCTCTACGGCTCGAGGCTCTGACCGCGGGGGGAGGCCGAGCGGCTCGGGGGCATCGTGCCTGCTGCCGGTCGACGCCGCGGGCTCGACCATGACGATCGAGGAGCCCGTCCGAAGCCCGTGCCCCGTTTCGCGCTTGTCTCGAGACGCCGCAGGATCGGAGCCCGCGAAGCGCAGAACCGGCAAGATCAGGCGGAGGTGAGACCCTGAGCGCAGCGATGGACGTCGGCCTCCTCGTCCTCCACGGGCTGGCCGTGAGGAAGGCTGGGTCGGCGGAGGCAGTCGCCGGCGTGATCGGGATCGCGCCGGGCGCCGCCGTGCCCGAGCTCGCGGCGGCCTGCGGCGCAGGCCACGCGATCGAGGCGAACGGCACGTACATGCTCACGCCTCCGGGTCGCGCGTGGCTCGACGAGCAGTACCCGACCGCCTGCGCGGGTCTTCGGGCGCACGCCGGCTTCGTGCAGGCCTACGAGGCGTTCGAGGTCGTCAACACGGAGATCCTCGACCTCTTCACCCGCTGGCAGACGATCTCGGTCGGCGGCGCTGCGGTTCCGAACGACCATGCCGACGAGGACTACGACTACGCGATCATCGACGAGCTCGGCGACGTGCACGAGCGCTCGCTCCCCGTGCTCGACGCCTTTGCCGTCGGGGATCCCCGCTTCTCGATCTATGCGGACAGGCTCGCGTCGGCCTACGACCGGGCGCTCGCCGGGGAGAAGGAGTGGGTCTCGGGCGCCCTGGTCGACAGCTACCACACGGTGTGGTTCGAGCTCCACGAGGACCTGCTCCGCGTGCTCGGCCGTACGCGCCGGGAGTCGTAGGCCGTGACCGCATGGCACCTCGTCCTCGACGGCTCCGAGGTGCCGTCGCGCGAAGCGGTCGGCAACAAGGCCCGCGGGATCGCGCTGATGCGCTCGCGGGGCCTGCCGGTGCCGCCGGCCTTCGTGATCCCGACGCACGTCGGCCGGCGCTTCGTCGAGGCCGGCGGCGTGCTGCCCGACGAGGCCTGGTCGGGGGCGCTCGCGGGGATTCGCGCGCTCGAGGCCGAGACGGGCCGCTGCTTCGGCGGCGCCGAGGCGCCGCTCCTCGTCTCCGTGCGCTCCGGAGCCGCCCAGAGCATGCCGGGGATGATGGACACGATCCTCAACCTCGGCATCGGCGACGAGGTCGAGGCCGCGCTCGCGCGCGAGTCGGGTGATCCCGCTTTCGCCCGCGACACCCACCGGCGCTTCCTCGAGGCGTACGCGAGGACGGTGCTCAAGGCCCGCGTCGCCGTCGACGACGCGTCGACCCCGGCCGGCGTCCGCGCGGCTGCTCTTGCCGTCGCCGGGACGCCCGTGCCCGCCGACCCGTACGAGCAGCTGCGCGGGGCGATCGGCGCCGTGTTCGCCTCGTGGGAGTCGCCCCGCGCGAAGGCGTACCGCAAGCACTGGGAGATCTCAGCGCTCGGCGGCACGGCCGTGACCGTGCAGGCGATGGTCTACGGCAACCTGGACGAGCGCTCCGGGACCGGCGTCCTCTTCACACGCAACCCGCACTCCGGCGAGCCCGAGCCCTACGGCGAGTTCTTGCCGCGCGGACAGGGTGAGGATGTCGTCTCCGGCGAGGTGCAGCCGCTCGACCTCGAGCACCTGCGCGCGCTGCTGCCCGAGGTTCACGCGGCCCTGCTCGCGGCGGGCGACGTGCTCGAACGCGACGCCGCCGAGGTGCAGGACGTCGAGTTCACGGTCGAGCGTGGCCGGCTCTACCTCCTGCAGACGCGGAACGCGAAGCGCTCGCCGGAGGCTGCTCTGCGCTTCGCCGTCGATCTCGCGAACGAGGGCCTGACGGCGCCGGCGGATGCAGTCGGCGCCGTCCGCGCGGAGCACATCGCCTCGGTGCTCCGGCCGGTGATCGACCCAGCCCGGCGCGCGGAGGCGACGCTGCTCGCGCGCGGTGAGCCGGCCTGCCCCGGTGTCGGCTCGGGGCTCGCGGTCGGCGACGCCGACGAGGCCGAGCGGCTCGACCGCGAGGGCCGGCCAGCCGTCCTCGTGCGGCGCTCGACGAGCCCGGAGGACGTCCACGGGATGATCGCGTCGAACGGCGTCTGCACCGAGGTTGGCGGGCGCACGAGCCATGCCGCCGTCGTCAGCCGCGAGCTCGGCCGGCCGTGCGTCGTCGGCTGCGGCGAGGGCGCGCTGCTCAGCCTGATCGGTCGCGTGGTCACGATCGACGGCGCCACCGGCGAGGTGTTCGACGGCGAGCTGCCGACGCGCCATCTCGAGGTGCACGAGCATCCGCACCTCGCGCAGCTCGTCGTGTGGGCCGAGGAGCACCGCGAGGCGATCGGTGACGACCACCCGCTGCTCGAGATCGCCGCTCTCCGGCCGCAGGAGGGAGCACGTTGAGGGCGACCGTCGCGCGGGTGCAGGCCGTCGCTGCGCTCCCGCCCGGCTCAGGGCCCCTGGCGGAAGGGGAGGTACCCGGCCAGGAGATCCTCCATCGTCGTCGTCCTGCCGGTGGTGTGCACCGGGTCGTACGGTGCGTGGTTGACCGCGCGGACGACCCAGCCGTCGGCGTCGCCGTAGTCGAGGATGTTGATGCAGCCGGGCGCCTGCTCGAGGCCGCCGAGCAGCAGGCGCTGTCCGGTCAGCGCGTAGGAGAGGATCGCGCGGTTGACGGCTCCGTGCAGCACGGCCAGGGCGGTGCTCCAGCTCGTGTCGGCGGTCAGCCTCTCGAAGGCGGGCAGCACCCGGTCGAGCATGGAGCCGGTGGTCTCGCCGCCGAGGAACCGTCTCTCCTCGGGCACGACGCCCCGGAGCGCGCCGGTGAACGCCTCCTCGAGCTCGTGGTCGGCGATGTCGGAGAGCCGGCCTCCCCGGATCTCGTGCAGCTCCGGCCATGTCTCGGCCTCGTTCGCCGGCGCCACGATCCGGGCCGTCTCCACGGCGCGCGGCATCCCACTCGTGATCACGCGGTCGAGGCTGACGCCGTCGAGCGCGCGGGCGGCGGCGCGGGCCTGCTCGATCCCGGCGGCGGTGAGCGGCACGGCTCCGGGCTCGACGGGGCGGCCACCCGGCTCGAAGTAGGCGACCTCGCCGTGGCGCATCAGGTAGAGGCGGCGACGGCTCGCCTTCACGATCTCGGATCCGGCCGTCACGGTGCGCACCAGCGTATGCGTCCGCGCTGTGGCGCGCGCAGGTTGCCCGCCACGCGCGTCCCCGGCTCAGGAGGGTGGCTCTGTGCACGTCCGTGAGCTCCTCGACCTCTCGGGTCGGGTCGCGATCGTCACCGGCGGCGGCAGCGGCATCGGCCTCCAGATCGCGGAGGGGCTGGCCGAGGCCGGAGCCGACCTCGTCCTCTGCGCGCGGAAGGTGGAGCGGTGCGAGGCGGCGGCCGCGGATCTCTCCTCGCGTCTCGGTGTCCGTGCGATCGGGATGTCGTGCGACGTCTCCGACCCTGGTCAGGTGGCGACGGTGGTCGCGCGGGCGAGGGAGGAGCTGGGCCGGATCGACGTCCTCTTCAACAACGCCGGCACGTCGTGGGTCGCCCCGGCCGAGGAGATGCCGCTCCGCGGCTGGCAGAAGGTGATCGACGTCAACCTGACGGGCGCGTTTCTCTTCGCCCAGGCCGTCGCACGCGTGCTGATCGAGCAGGACGAGGGCGGCAAGATCGTCAACATCGCCTCCGTGATGGGGCTGCGAGGGGCGATGCCCGAGGTGCTCGACACGGTTGCCTACAACGCCTCCAAGGGCGGACTGGCGGCGCTGACCCGGGACCTCGCGTGCAAGTGGGCCCGCCACGGGATCAGGGTGAACGCGATCGCACCGGGCTGGTTCCCGACCGACCTGACCGAGGCGGTTCGCGCCGACCACGAGAACCTGCTCGTGGCAGGGACGCCGCTCGGCCGACTGGGCGGGCCCGACGACCTCAAGGGCGTCGGCCTCTTCCTCGCCTCGCGGGCCTCGGACTACATGACCGGCCAGACCGTGGTCGTCGACGGCGGCTGGTCGGCGGCCTGAGCCCCAGTCGGGTCCGCCAGATCGGACCGTTCGCCGTTGACCGCCGGGCCGACGTTCACGTACCGTATCTGTACCGTCTGGAGCCGTCCCCCCGTACAGGCTCCGGCGGGTACCAGCCGCCGAGCGCTCCTGACAACGGCCGTTCCTACGGCCGGCTCTCGGCGGCTGCCGCGTGCCGCCGTTCGGAGAGTGAAGGAACCGCAATTGTGGTGCGCGGTAGATCGTCGAGCCAAGCCCGAGTCTCGCGGATGAGGCCCGCCTCGACCACCTCACCACCCTCCGGATCGAGCACTGTGGCCTGGAAGGGCGTGCGTGTGGATGTCGATCGCCGCGTGCAGCAGCGACATCTCCCATCGATCAGACCCGATCGTCCTCAGCCGTCAGGACAGAGCCCTCTGACATCCACCATCCGTGGACGGCGACCCGCGGCGAGATCGAGAGGGGCGGCGCGCACGCCGCCCCTCCCGCGCTGTCGCTCAGTTGGTTGCAGCCCCAGACGATGTTGCTGAAGCCGACTCCACGGGACGCGGCGTCGCCTTCGATCGTGAAGTGCGTGATGTTGTCGCTGGCCGAGCTGGCCGACAGCGTCTGCACCACACTCGAGCTGGCGGAGGTGTCGCTGTCGACGACGTTGTCCGAAGCGTCGTAGGCTCTCAGTGTGAGCGCCCCGGCGAGAAGCGCCTCGGCGTCGAGCTGCACGCTGCCGACGGGCTCGGCGAAGTCGAGCCGGGTCGAGAGAGTTCGTCGATGCCGTGGGTGAACACGCGCGTGCCAGCGGCAAACGTGCCACCCGGCCAGGTCGAACCTTGGACTAGGATGCCT
>VGCB01000113.1 GCA_016870235.1 Actinomycetota bacterium
CTCCCCCGGATCGTCGGCCGCGGGGTCGCTGCCGCCGACTTCGACAACGACGGTCGCGTGGACATCGCCGTCACGGGTGTCGGTGCGCCACTTCAGCTGCTCCGGAACACCGGGGAGGGCGGGCACTGGCTCACCGTCAGTCCGGAGGGCGCTCTTCCCGGGACCCGTGTGTCGGTGACGCTCCCGGACGGGAGGAGGCTCGTGCGCGAGCTGCAGGCGGGCGGCTCCTACCTGTCCTCGGAGGACCCGCGTCTCCACTTCGGACTGGGCGAGACGGCGACCGTGCCCCTCGTCGAGACGACCTTCCCGGACGGCACGCGGACGCGGCTCGAGAACGTCGCCGGGGATCGCGTCGTCCGGGTCGAGCGGCGGCCGTGGGCGATCGACGACTGCCGGCCCGCGACAGGACCCGGACGATCGGTCGCGCGCGTCTGGGACGAGGCCATCCTCGCGGCCATCCGCACCGATCTCCCGGCCCCGACGACACACGCACGCAACCTGTTCCACCTCTCCGCGGCGATGTGGGACGCGTGGGCGGCGTACGACCCGACTGCGGACGGTGTCTTCGTGACCGAGAAGCCTTCGCCGCCCACGGACATCCGGGCAGCCCGCGAAGCGGCGATCAGCTTCGCCGCGTACCGGCTGCTGACCCGGCGCTATGCGCTGGGCGCCGCCGTGCGCGTGCAACTGGACCGGGTGGCGGCGACGATGCGGTCGCTGTGCTACCGGGTCGAATACACGAAGCACTCGGGCGACGATCCCGCAGCGCTCGGCAACCGCATCGCCGCGGCGGTGATCGCCGCCGGACGCGACGACGGCGCGAATGAGGAAGGCCGTTACGCGGACGAGACGTACCGGCCGGTCAACGAGCCCTTGATCGTGAACGAGCCGGGAGCGGCGATGCGTGACCCCACCCGCTGGCAGCCGCTCGCCCTCGACCGCTTCGTCTCCCAGAATGGGCTTCCCGTTGCCGGGAAGGTCCAGGCGATCGTCGGCGCCCAATGGGGCGACGTCCGGAGCTTCGCACTTCCGGCACCGCGCGACGGGCTCCCGATCGACCCCGGTCCTCCCCCGCTCGGACTTCCTGCCGACCCCAGGTACAAGGCGGCCGCTGTGGAGGTGCTGCGCTCGAGCGCGAGCCTCGACCCGGGCGACGCGACGAGGATGGACATCGGCCTCGGTGCTCGCGGCAACAACCCGCTCGGTACGAACGACGGCCGCGGGTACCCCGCGAATCCCGTCACCGGGCAGCCGTATGCGCCGGACGTCGTTCCGGTCGGCGACTACGGACGCGCACTCGCCGAGTACTGGGCCGACGGGCCGCAGTCCGAGACGCCGCCGGGCCACTGGAACGTGATCGCGAACCTCGTCTCCGACGCGCCCGAGACGGCCCCGACGATCGGAACCGGCAGCGAGGCCCGGCTTCGGTGGGACGTCCGTATGTACCTCGCACTGAACGGCGCGCTCCACGATGCGGCGATCGCGGCGGGGGGTGCGAAGCGCCGGTACGACTCGGCGCGACCGATCTCGATGATCCGGTATCTGGCCGGCAGGGGTCAGTCCTCCGATCGCTCGCTCCCCTCGTTCGATCCCGACGGGCTCCCGCTGGTACCGGGGCTCGTCGAGGTCGTGACCGCAGAGTCGAGCGCTCCCGGCGGCCGGCACTCGGAGCTTGCGGGGCATGTCGGCGAGATCGCCGTCCGCGCTTGGCGCGGGACACCGCCGACCCCAGGAACGTCGAGCGGGGTCGGCTGGATTCTCGGGACGCGCTGGGTGCCCTACCAGCGCGACACCTTCGTGACACCCGCCTTCCCCGGCTACGTCTCGGGGCACAGCACCTTCAGCCGGGCCGCGGCGGAGGTGCTGAGCGCGTACCTCGGCTCGCCGGCGTTCCCGGGCGGGGAGCTCGCCGTCGTCATCCCGATCGGGTCGCTCGGGTTCGAGAAGGGACCGTCCGTCCCGGTCACGCTTCGCGCGGCGACGTTCTTCGACGCGGCCGACCAGGCCGGTCTCTCCCGGCTCTACGGAGGGATCCACGTGAGCGTCGATGACCTGGCAGGGCGGCGGCTCGGCGCCATCGTCGGGAAACGCGCCTGGGCGCGGGCGACCGCATTCTTCGCCGGCGCGGCGCGACCCTGACCGCACGCCCGCGCGACTACCCTTGATCGATGCCGGCCGCTCGCGACCAGGCGACGGTGAGCCTCCTCCGGTGGCTCCGGCGCCAGCTGCGGCAGCCGACGCCGTGGCGGGAGCATCTCGAGGCAGCGGTCGTGAACGACGACCCCAACGAGGCACGGCGCATCCTCGCCGGGGTGGAGTTCACGGCCGGGCAGCGACGGTACGTGGACGACCTGATCGACCGCTGGGAGCGATCGCGTGAGCGTTGAGACCAACGCCGCCGTCGTCCGGGCGCTGTTCGACGCGTTCGCGCGCAAGGACGGGTTCGCGTTGCGCGACCTGTTCGCCGAGGACGCGACGTGGACGGTGCCCGGGAGCGGGATCATGGCGGGCACCGCGGCCGGGCGCGACGAGATCATCCGCTTCCTCGGCCGGCTCCCGCGCGAGACAGGTGGGACCTACGGCTCCGAGCTGATCGACGTGCTCGCCTCGGCAGAGCGCGCCGCCGCGGTCTACCGCGCCTTCGGCGAGCGCGACGGCCGCTCGATCGACATCGTCCAGCTGCTCCTGTTCCGCCTCGAGGGCGGGCTGATCCGGGAGGCGCTGGCGTTGCCCTCCGACCCGCTCGCGTTCGAGGCCTTCTGGGCGCGCTGATCCATTGCCGTACGCTCGCGCGCCTGCTGAAGTGGTCTTCACGGCAGTAGCAGACGCGCGAGCCTACGGATCCTGAGGCAGGGGGAGGCTCCCCCTGACCCCCATCAGACGCCAACCCGCTCCACGAGACGCGGTCTCCCCGTCTGGCTTCAGCCTGGATCCACCGATGGGCGTGACCGCTCGATCATTCAACTGCGCGCGCCTGCCAGGGTCGTCAGGACGTGCGTGGGACAGGTCGGGAATGCTCCTGCCTTGTCGATCCTGTCCCGCGCGCGGAGCGCACCGCCTGGGTGCAACCCCTCCATGCCTTTCGGAGGGGCTGCACCCAGGCGGGAAGCGGCCTGGCGAGCCTGGCAGGATGCACCGCCCACGCCAATCGGTGGATCCAGGCTCGGCCAGACGGTTCCATCGGTGCTCGTTTCGAGTCACCCGCGAGCCCGGAGACGTCGACGTCGAGAGGCGTCAGGTCCCCCAGCCGGGGTCGCGGCCGACGAGGCCGACCGTCTCGAGCACCGCCTCCATCAGCCGACCGGAGGAGAGCACGTGCTCGCGGGCGAGGATCCGGGCCGCCGCGCCGTTCCCCACACGCATCGCTTCGAGGATCGCGCGGTGCTGGGCGCTGTTCCGCGCCACCATCTCGTCGAGCTCGGCCCGGGCGCTCCACACGCGCTCGCCGATGAACGACCGCCGCGCGCCCTTCGCCAGCCGTTCCACGAGCGGCATCTCCGCGACGCGGTAGATCACGTCGTGGAACGCGTGGTTCACCTGCATCCACTCGTCGAAGAGCGGGTGATCTCCGCCCGCGGCCCCGTGGCCGCCGATCAGGTCGAGCGTCAGCGCCGCGAACCGCCCTTCCACGGCGGCGAGCTCGGCGATGTCGTCGCGGGTCATCCGCACGGTCGCGACCTCGGTCGCGAGCGACTCGAGCTCCGCGCGGACGAGGAACGCCTCCCGCAGCTCCGCCGCCGAGATCGAACGGACGCGGACGCCGCGATTCGGCTCGAAGCTGACGAGCCCGAGCGCCGCCAGCCTCCGCAGCGCCTCGCGCACCGGCGTGCGGCTGACCTCGAAGCGCTCGCAGAGCTTCTCCTGCCGCAGCACGGTGCCCGGCGTGATCGTCCCGGCCACGATCTCGTCCTCGAGCAGCCGCGCGAGGTCGTCGGCCTTCGTCGATCCGATCACCGCGCCCACGATCGACAACTCTACCGTCTTGCATCCAACCTCGGCCATTCTGGGATCCGAAACGAGCACATGACTGGTAAAACAGCCACTTCTATCCGATGATAGGATCCGAAAACTCACGAACTGGATCCGAGAGGAGCGAAAGCAGTGTCCTACAACCCAACCGTCGAGCGGCCGTACTCCAGCGAGGACGTGGAGCGGCTGCGAGGCTCGATCCGCGTCGAGCACACGATCGCCCGGCTCGGCGCCGAGCGGCTACGCCGCCTTCTCGCCGAGGAGCAGTACGTGCGGGCGCTCGGCGCGCTCTCCGGCGGCCAGGCCGTGCAGATGGTGAAGGCCGGCCTGCAGGCCATCTACCTCTCGGGCTGGCAGGTCGCCGCCGACGCGAACCTGTCGGCGCACACCTACCCCGACCAGAGCCTCTACCCCGCGAACAGCGCCCCGGCGCTCGTGAAGCGGATCACCAACGCGCTGCTGCGGGCCGACCAGATCGCGCACGCCGAGGGCGACGACTCGACGTACTGGCTGGCGCCGATCGTGGCCGACGCCGAGGCCGGGTTCGGCGGCCCCCTCAACGTGTTCGAGATCATGAAGGCGTTCATCGAGGCGGGCGCCTCAGGTGTCCACTTCGAGGATCAGCTCTCCTCCGAGAAGAAGTGCGGCCACCTCGGCGGCAAGGTGCTGATCCCGACCTCGCAGTTCATCCGCACGCTCGTCGCAGCGCGGCTGGCGGCAGACGTGATGGGCGTGCCGACGGTGATCGAGGCTCGCACCGACGCGCTCGCGGCGACACTGCTGACGAGCGACGTCGACGACGCCGACCGGGAGTTCTGCACCGGCGACCGGACGCCCGAGGGCTTCTTCCTCGTCCGCGACGGGCTCGAGGCGGCGATCGCCCGCGGCAAGGCCTACGCGCCCTACGCCGACCTGATCTGGTGCGAGACCTCGGTGCCCGACCTCGACGAGGCAGAGCAGTTCGCGGCGGCGATCCACGAAGTCTGCCCCGATCGCAAGCTCGCCTACAACTGCTCGCCCTCGTTCAACTGGCGGAAGCACCTGAGCGACACGCAGATCGCGAGCTTCCAGAATGACCTGGCGAAGATGGGCTATGCGTTCCAGTTCATCACCCTCGCCGGGTTCCACTCCCTGAACCACGGCATGTTCCAGCTCGCCCGCGGCTACCGCGACGAGGCGATGACGGCCTACGTCGCGCTGCAGGAGGCGGAGTTCGCGGCCGAGGCGGACGGCTACACTGCGACGCGGCATCAACGCGAGGTCGGCGCCGGCTACTTCGACCAGGTGCTCGAGACGGTGACCGGCGGCGCGGCCTCGACGCTGGCGCTCAAGGGCTCCACCGAGGAGTCGCAGTTCGACGGAAGCCACTGATGGCCGCCCCCTCCTCCCTCTCCCCATCGCCCTCCCCGACGATGACCGACACGACAGACGTCCTCACGCTCGAGGCGATCGCGTTCCTCACCGACCTCCAACGGGAGTTCGGCGCCCGCCGCGAGGAGCTCCTCGCGCGACGGGTCGAGCGCGCAGCCCGGCTCGCGGCCGGCGAGCTCCCCGACTTCCTCCCCGAGACGGCCGACGTCCGGGCGGGCGACTGGACGGTGGCCCCGTACCCCGCCGAGATCGCCGACCGCCGCGTCGAGATCACCGGCCCGGTCGACCGCAAGATGGTGATCAACGCGCTCAACTCGGGCGCAAAGGTCTTCATGGCCGACTTCGAGGACGCGAACTCGCCGACCTGGGAGAATTGCATCGCCGGTCAGCGCAACCTCACGGACGCGCTCGACCGGACGATCGAGCTGATCACGCCCGACAAGGAGTACCGGCTCGGCTCGAGCCCGGCCGTGCTGTTCGTCCGTCCTCGCGGCTGGCACATGGTCGAGCGGCACTTCGAGGTCGACGGCGCGCCGATGTCGGCGTCGCTCTTCGACTTCGGTCTCTACTTCTTCCGCAACCACTCCCGGAACGGGCGGTACTTCTACCTGCCGAAGCTGGAGTCGCACCTCGAGGCGCGGCTCTGGAACGACGTCTTCACCTGGGCCGAGGAGCGGCTCCGCGTCGAGCACGGCTGGATCAGGGCGACCGTGCTGATCGAGACGATCCTCGCCGCGTTCGAGATGGACGAGATCCTGTACGAGCTCCGCGACCACTCGGCCGGGCTCAATGCGGGACGCTGGGACTACATCTTCAGCGTGATCAAGAAGCTCGGGCACCGCGAGGAATTCGTCCTCCCCGACCGCTCGTCGGTGACGATGGGCGTGCCGTTCATGCGCGCGTACTGCGAGCTCCTCGTCAAGACCTGCCATCGGCGCGGCGCGTTCGCGATGGGCGGGATGGCCGCGTTCATCCCCTCGCGCAGGGACCCGGAGGTGAACCGGATCGCGCTCGAGCGCGTGCAGGAGGACAAGGAGCGGGAGGTGTCGCAGGGCTTCGACGGCACGTGGGTCGCGCATCCCGACCTCGTCCCGGTCGCGATGGAGGTGTTCGACCTCGCGCTCGGCGACGGGTCGAACCAGATCGCGCGGCAGCGGGAGGACGTCGACGTCACCGCCGCCGACCTGCTGAACGTGAAGGCGACGCCGGGCGCGGTCACCGAGGCGGGCCTCCGCAACAACGTCTCCGTCGGGATCCGCTACCTCGCGGCGTGGCTCGACGGCGCCGGCGCGGTCGCGATCGACAACCTGATGGAGGACGCGGCGACGGCCGAGATCAGCCGGAGCCAGATCTGGCAGTGGATCCGCCACGGCAAGGTGTCGCTCGAAGACGTGAAGCGGATCACGGCCGAGGAGGTCGACCACCTCGGCCCCGGCTTCGACGCAGCGCGCGCCCTCTTCGACCAGGTCGCGACGCAGCCGGAGTACGTCGAGTTCCTGACGACCCCGGCCTACCAGCAGCTGCTCGCCAGAGGCTCGTGACGCGCTGACGGTGGACGGGCCGCCTGCGAGGTCCTTCCGCCGTCCGCCACGTTCGCGACGTGCCCAAGCGTCACGACCCGGCACTCCGCGAGCCGCTGCAGCCACCCCTGAACACTCGACCGAGGGATCGAGGATGCCCCCACCGGGGGGAGAGTCGCCGTGCCGACCGCCATACCCTCCGATCTTGAACCACTCACACGGAGGTCAAACCATGCTGCGGCGCCCGTTCCACCCCTTTCTCACGCCTCTCATGATCGCGCTCGCCGCGGTCGCCGCAGTGGCGGTTGCGCTCGCACCGCACGCGTAGGCCTCCGTCCGGGCGGTCCCGACGGCCTGTCCGCCCGTTCGCACCGAGTCCCGCGCCCGACTCAACCGAGGAAGGAGGCGACGGCGCTCGCGGTCTCCTCGAAGTCGTCCCAGAGGACGCTGTGCCCACCGGGCACCGTCACCGTCTCGACGTTCGGCGCCGGCTCGACCTCGATCGGGAGCCACGACCGGGCGCCGACGACGACGAGCGTCGGGCAGTCGGGGACCGGCGGCGCCGGACGCGCCATCTCGCTCCAGGCGACGATCACGGCGCCCGGCGAGTACCGGAAGCGGTAGCGGCCGTCATCGGCGCGCTCGAGATTGAGCTCCATCTCGCGCTCGAGGACGGCCCGGGGAGTCGTGTAGACGGAGCCGTCGGAAAGGCGGGCGTCGACCGCCTCGGCGTGGCTCGCGAACGAGACGTCCTGCCGGGCCCCCTCCACGCGGCCGGCCGACACCGCCGGGTCGACGTGGAGCGCGGGATCGAGCAGCGCCGCCCGCGCCACGAGCCCGGGGCGCAGGTGGGCGAGCTCGACGATCAGCAGGCCGCCGAAGCTGTGCCCGATCCAGTCCGCACG